>NZ_NTLW01000088.1:0-9750 GCF_002632075.1 Pseudoalteromonas sp. ESRF-bin5
CTCTAAAGATTCCACAGTAAATAGGCGACTTTTAGCGACAACATTATTACTTAGGATTTGAGGAGGTGTTGGATGCTTTTTCTGTGTCATTGGCGTTAATTTGCTATCATGGCAGTTGTGCTTAATCATAAACTTTTCACAGGGAAAAGCCCATGCTAAATTGGTCAAAAATCGATACCGTTTTACTTGATATGGACGGAACACTCCTCGATTTACATTATGACAGCCATTTTTGGTTAACTGTTCTTCCACAGCAACACGCCTTAGCGAAAAATATAAGCCTGAGCGAAGCAAAAGAAGATATTTTTAAACGCTACCAAGCTGTAAGCGGCCAAATTGAGTGGTATTGCTTAGATTATTGGGAAGATCAGCTTAAATTACCAATTATGGATTTAAAGCGAGAAACACAGCACCTTATAAAAGTTCGTGACGACGTGCCCTATTTTTTAACGGAGCTAAAAAAAGCAGGAAAAGAGCTTATATTGCTTACCAACGCACACCCAGAAAACGTCATGATGAAATTTGAACACACCGCAATCGATAATTATTTAGATGGTGTAGTGTCGACTCATGAATATGGCGTAAGTAAAGAGCAGCAAAGTTTATGGCACCAAGTACAAAATGATTTAGGATTTAAC
The DNA here is from genome assembly GCF_002632075.1 of Pseudoalteromonas sp. ESRF-bin5. Lineage (NCBI taxonomy): Bacteria > Pseudomonadati > Pseudomonadota > Gammaproteobacteria > Alteromonadales > Pseudoalteromonadaceae > Pseudoalteromonas > Pseudoalteromonas sp. ESRF-bin5. The sequence continues at coordinate 639 of NZ_NTLW01000088.1, forward strand.
AAAACACGTACTTTATTTGTTGATGACAGCGTAGCTGTATTAAATGCCGCAAAAGAATACGGCATTGGGCACTTACTTGCGGTTGCTAACCCCGACAGCCAGCAACCACACAACGAAATAGCCGATTACCTAAGTGTTACCGACTATCGCACTATTATTTGACTCGGTTTTGGATACATTATTTTTTCGATAATGTTTTTCTAAGCCATAGCAGTTGGGTGCATTGAATTTTGATAGCGCCCAGCATAACTTGATACATCAGTGTCCGTTTCAAAAAGAAATAAAGAAGCTATAGGCATACCTGGTACTAATTTATAGTAAAATTCACTCATATTAATCAATTCCAAAGTAATTTTTCCCCTATACCCAGGATCTATTTGACCATCACAAACGTGAGCAAACAAAAATCCTCGAGCAATTGACCCCTTTGTTTGAACTAATCCAAATTTGTCAGTAGGTAATGCAACTTCTTCTTGAGTACACGCTAGTAATTTCCCATTAGGAGGAAGAATAATATCTTGCCCTTCACCTAATGTAGTTGTTGTCGTTTCCATCCTCCTTGGAGGAGTAAAAGCTTCTCCATCATAAGGTGCATATTTAGTGAATTGATTATCTAAATGAAGCCCTATTGATGTAGTATCAACCACAACATTATGGCTTCGTCTGATTACCGCATTATTTTCAACTAGATCTTTGAGTGCAACCTGTGTAAGGATCATTTCATTAAACCTTCGTAATTAAAATTGTAAGGACTGACGTTATAACAGATACGGCTCCGGTTATTACATGCGGTATATGATTACTAAAGAAATCTTTAAATTTGCTGGTTTCAATTGGCTCAATGTTTACAGCATTTCTTGTGCTATTTCCAACAATTGGATGTTCTGTTGTCAAAAAAGTTAGAGAACAAAATTTATCTTTTTTAAACAGTGACACTTTCTTATTGCCTACGTTAAATACTGGTATATTTAATTCTCCTTCGAATAAAGGATCTACCTTCGTATTTGCAACAAGAATCCCCTTTGCACCAAGGCTTCCTTTAGAAGATAAAAAAGCAAACGCATTATTTGGCATTTTTATCCTCTGCTCTGTACGTATAAGCAAGCAACTATTTGGCGAAATTACTACATGACCAGTAATATTTCTCCACTCAGTATCTCCTGCCTTCTTATAAACATCACCAACACTTAGATCGACAGAGACTTGTTCTGCTGAATCAGTGCATAAAGAAGTTATATCTATACTTCTATTTTCCAAGTCCTTTGCAAGTATCATAAACAGTCCTTATTATTTAGTTAGCTTTTGCCTGAACTACCAAAACCACCTTCACCACGTTCAGTCGCATCAAATTCATTAACAACATTAAAACCTACTTGCACTATTGGTAAAAATACAAGCTGAGCTATTCTTTCACCCACTTCAACGGTGTATGTTTTATCACTACGATTCCAAAGAGAAATAAATATTTGCCCTTGGTAGTCTGAGTCAATCAGCCCAACTAAATTACCCATAACTAAACCATGCTTATGACCAGACCCTGAGCGAGGGATTATAGTAGCGGCAAGGCCATTATCTTTCATATGAACTGCAAAACCAGATGGTATAAGCTCAACTTGCCCAGGTTCTAAAACTAGATCGGCTTCAATACAAGCTCTAAGGTCAATACCAGCAGAACCTTCTGTTGCATATTTTGGTAATGGGAATTCAGTGCCTAGGCGCTTATCTATAATTTTTAAATCAATATTTCTCATTTTCACTTTCTACTTTGAATAAGTTTATAAACAGAATAATACAGATAAAATGCTGAAAGTGCATTGCTGTATATTTTTATTAGTGTGCTCATTATGTTTATCGTGAGATGGTAAACTCATGCCATGAATCAATTAAATCAATGAAGTCTTCAAAACCACAACCACTGCTTAAGTCGTTTTCTTCAAGCATTAAATCATCATCTTGATAGGCAATTAAGTCTTCGCTGTCTTGGTGCAGAGCATGAGCCTCAAATAAGGCCTCATCTTTAGATAAAATTAAATCTATTTCTTGCCCTTTTAGAGTGACTGGCTCAAAACTCGTTTTGACCGACACAATAAGTGCTTGCACCATAGCGACTTTGTCTTTGCCAATTTCTTCGTTTAACCAACGACCTATTATTGCGTGTTCGCTGCTTATTTTAATTCGTAAACCACTAATAGGGTCACGTATAAATTGATATTCCATAGCTATTACTTATTAAACGTTAATAACGCGATTATACCCGTAAATTAGCTGTAACGCCGACCCTAAAAAACAAAATAGCGCCATTGGGCGCTATTTTTGTAAAACGTTTAAATACCTAACTTCGCGAGCGGTATCGTGCCGCATCTATTATCGACCATAAATAAATAATAGGGACTAATACAAAACCAACGAGTACGTAAATAAGTGCGTAACTTATAACAATAGCTAGCGCAAAAAATATAGCCGCTAAAATACGCCCTTGTACTAGTTGTCCTAAACCAGGAAAAAATATATTACACAATGCAGCAATCACATTACCGCCAGACCCTTGATCAGCCATACTCACCTCTGTAGTTAATTAATTTTAAATTTTAGTTATCTACTTACTATCACACTTTATGCCAATTTATTAAAGCTTAAAAATCAGTTAGTTAAATTACGACTCACTAATTACTTTGGTATTTTTTACTAAATATAGGTCAATTTGATTATTTTTATTATTAATTTTAGTCACTTATCCACGCCAAAAACTATCCAGCTGATTGGTTTTAGAGGTTATTTTTATAATAGCTGTTCATAAAAACAGTATTTTATTTAGCCTAACAAAAACACCTGTTATACTGCCCTCAATATTGATTAAAAAGGCGTAACGATGGACGTTTCAGAATTACTCGACGGCTTAAATGACAAACAACGCGATGCCGTTGCAGCCCCATTACAAAACATGCTGGTGTTGGCCGGTGCTGGGTCTGGTAAAACACGAGTGTTAGTTCATCGTATCGCGTGGCTTATGCAAGTTGAACAAGCATCAGCTTATAGTATTTTTGCGGTAACTTTTACCAATAAAGCAGCTAAAGAAATGCGTACCCGCGTTGAAGAAACCTTAAAAGCACCGGTTGGCGGGATGTGGATTGGTACTTTCCATGGCTTATCACACCGTATTTTACGCGCTCATCACCGTGAAGCTAACTTACCAGAAGCCTTTCAAATTTTAGATTCTGATGACCAACTTCGTATGATCAAGCGCTTATTAAAATCAATGAATATTGATGATAAAAAGTGGCCTGCAAAACAGTTTGGTTGGTACATAAGCGCTAAAAAAGACGAAGCACTTCGCCCTAAAGATATTCAAGCTTATGATATAAACGAGCAAATGATGCTGCGTGTATATGCCGCCTACCAGGAAGCGTGTGACAGGGCTGGTTTGGTCGATTTTGCTGAAATACTGCTACGCAGCTATGAAGTATTAAAAAATAACCCGACGTTACTTCGCCACTACCAACAGCGCTTTGCCCACATGCTAGTAGACGAGTTTCAAGATACTAATACCATTCAGTACGCATGGTTAAAGTTACTTGCCGGCGACACAAGCAGCATAATGATTGTTGGCGACGACGACCAAAGTATTTACGGCTGGCGCGGCGCTAAAATAGAAAACATAAAACGTTTTTTAACTGACTTTGATGCTGAAACTATTCGCCTTGAACAAAACTACCGTTCAACCGCAACTATTCTTAAAGCATCTAATGCGCTTATAAAAAATAATTCCGAGCGTATGGGAAAAAGCTTATGGACCGATGGTAACGAAGGCGAGCCTATATCAATTTATGCCGCCTTTAACGAGCTAGACGAAGCCCGCTTTGTGAGTAGCAAATTACGTAGTTGGTTAAATGCTGGTAACGCGTTGCAAGACGCCGCTATTTTATACCGTAGTAACGCGCAATCTCGTGTACTCGAGGAAGCCATGCTGCAAGAAGGCTTAAAATATCGCATTTACGGTGGTATGCGATTCTTCGAGCGTCAAGAAATTAAAGATGCGCTATCGTACTTACGCTTAGTAGGTAATCGCCAAGACGATGCCGCATTTGAGCGTGTAATTAATACTCCTGCTCGCGGTATTGGCGATAAAACATTAAGTCATATACGTGATTGCGCTCGTGCTGAGTCACTTCCGCTTTGGTACGCAGCTAAAGCTATTGTTGAACAACAGCACTTATCAGGCCGAGCAGCTGGCGCTGTAACAAAATTTGTAGAACTTGTTGAGCACATTGAAGACAAAATTAGCGATCTCACCCTACAAGAACAAGCTAAATACACAATTCAAACCTCTGGCCTTATGGCTATGTACCAAGCTGAAAAAGGCGAAAAAGGCCGTGCCCGCGTAGAAAACTTAGAAGAGCTTATAAGCGCGTGTGATCAATACGAACTCCCTGAAGAAGAAGAGTTTAGCTCACCACTACAAGGCTTTTTAGCCTATACCTCGCTTGAATCTGGTGAAGGCCAAGCCGACGAGCACGAAGACGCGGTACAAATGATGACGCTTCACTCAGCTAAAGGCTTAGAGTTCCCGCTTGTGTTTATGGTGGGCGTTGAAGAAGGCATGTTCCCTTCGCAGCAAAGTAATGAGGAGTCTGGCCGCTTAGAAGAAGAACGCCGCCTTTGTTACGTAGGTATGACTCGCGCTATGGATAAATTATACATTAGCCACGCCGAAAGCCGCCGCCTTTATGGACAAGAGAAGTACCATAGCCCTTCACGTTTTTTACGCGAAATCCCTGAAGACTGCGTTGAAGAAATTCGTATCAAAACGCAAGTTTCGCGACCACCGGCAGCAGGTCGCTTTAGTGCATCAGTAAGCCATGCCGCCTTTGAAGACAGCGGTTTTAACTTAGGTCAACGTGTACTGCATGCTAAGTTTGGTATTGGCACGGTACTTAACTATGAAGGTAGTGGTGCACAGTCGCGTGTACAGGTAAACTTTGATGACTTAGGCAGCAAATGGTTAGTAACGGCTTATGCACGATTACAAGCTGTATAAAGCTCACATAAACACATTAGAAAAAACACTGGTTGGCGCTCATCATCGCCAACTGGTGCTTATTACTGGCAGCACTGCCTGGTGCTACGAGCTGTTAGGTGAATTACTTCAAACTGAAAACACACTCGTCGTTTCTAAAAATACCACATTAAATAACGCGCAGTGGCCTAATCGTACTCATCAAATTTTAGGGCAAGAATATTCACACGCCGTATATGATGGCTTTAGTGGCTTGCACCCTGATAAATTAGCAGCTATTGCAGGTACGGTAAAAGCAGGCGGTATTTTATATTTACTGCTACCAGAGCTAAGCGCGCTCTCAACTTGGCCAGATCCTGCGCTAAGCACAGTGCAGTCTCACGGGCATAAAGTAAGCTATAGCTTTTTTAATGAACGCATTGCCCGCGTTGTGCAATCGTTACCCGCTTATCACTTTAGTGAATTACATGGCTGTAAAGGTAATATCAGCAGAGAAAGCTCTACCAATAAAATAGATTTTGAACCGCAACAGCATTGTGTAGAAAATATAATTAAAGTGGCTCATGGTCGCGCTAATCGCCCTTTACTCATTAATGCCGACAGAGGTCGTGGTAAATCAGCAGCGCTTGGACTTGCTGCCGCCAAGCTTATCGATAAAAAAATACTACTTTGCAGTACACAATTTAAAGCCACTCATAGCAGCTTTAAACATTTAAGTAATGAGTTAAACATACCCTTCGATGGTAAAAGTAAGCAACTTGCTAATTTGCAGTATATTGCTCCAGATTCATTATTAGACTCGTTGCCAGAGTGTGATTTATTACTTGTTGACGAGGCGGCTGCTATTCCAGTTCCTCTGTTATTAAAAATGCTAAAACAGTATCCGCGCATTGTATTTGCAAGTACTTTAGTAGGTTATGAGGGTAATGGTAGAGGCTATACAATTAGATTTAGTCAGTACATTAAAGCAAAGTATAAAGCCGCTAATATTATCACACTTGATGAACCGTTAAGGTTTGCAAAAGCCGACCCGCTAGAGCGCCATATACGCACTTTGCTCGCACTCGAAGCACAGTACGAAGAAATACAAAGCAATGGCTTAAATAACCTAGTCCACAGTGAAATTACTCAGCAACAACTCACAAATGACGAGCTGTTACTTGAGCAGGTTATTGCATTACTTGCCTTAGCACATTACCAAAGTAGCGTTAACGATTTACGCCAACTACTTGATGCACCCTCACAACGATTGTTCATAACCCAAACACATAATCACCTAGTGGGGGTGTGTTTAGTTACAATAGAAGGCGGGTTACCCCTCGAGCTAACTGAGCAGGTGCTTAAAGGTGAACGCCGCCCACAAGGGCACCTAATGGCACAAACTCTCTCACAGCTAAGCAGTGATCCCCAGTGCCTTACCCAACTCTCTGCTCGAGTAGTAAGAATTGCTGTTGCGCCTAATCTTCACAGTCAAGGAGTAGGTAAAGCCCTACTGAGTTTTTGCGAATCAAGAGTAAGTAATGAGTGCCATTGGTTTGGTGCTAGTTTTGGCGCTACGGCTGAGCTATTAAAATTTTGGCAAAGCCAAGGGTTTAGCACTATAAAGCTGGGTTATCAAAAAGATAAAAGCACTGGCGAGCATTCAGCACTCGTTGTGAAATGTTTAAACAACAATACGGGTACACTGAAACTATTAAAAGCTGAATTTCAAACCGATATATTTTATGCTTTACTCACACACTTTAAACACCTTGATTGGCAGCTTGTAAATGTACTTATTTCCTCGTTTACAGATAGACCTATCAGTTCAGACATCAAAAAACGTTTAATACGACAACTTAATAATCACTTTTCTCGATTTAGTATTACAGCTACTATTTGGCAAGTTGTAACTCTGGCACCCTCTGTTGTTAATTGTTTAACGCAAAGTGATAAGCAACTATTAATTAGCTTAATTTTGCAAAATGAAAGCGATACAAACGTCATTGAGCAATTAAATATACAAGGCAAAAAAGAGCTTGAAACATGCTTTAAACAAGCAGTGTTAAAACTAGCTAAAGCCATCAAATAACTCACCCCCTTAATACAATGATTAATTACCACAGTTACTTAAGCTATTTGGTAGATTTGTTCTATTCTTAATACATTAATGGGTAAATTAAGATAAAGGCATGGAATTAATAAACTTTAAAGTGGGCTGCAAAACAATTTCACTGAAAATACTTGATATCTTATTAACCGAGCGCTTTGATAATAATCTCACAACACTACCAAACAACAACAAAAGCTTTATTGGTGTTAAAGATTATATGGATATCCCTACGCCAGTTTTCGATTTAGGGATTATCTTAAATAATATATCAACAGAGCAAAGCAACAAACATATTTTAAAACAGCTAAGATCCTGGCAAGACAAACAAACCAAATGGTTTAATACACTCGAAACAAACCTCTTAAATCAATCAGAAAAATTAGTTATTAATGAAACTGAGCTTCAAGACTTTATTGTTTTTTTCCAGGAGTTCAATACAGACAACCCTGATTTAAAGCTTACTATGTCACGCTTTAATGAGCCTTTTGAATTATTACTAGAACAAGCTAGACAAGCCGTAACTGCTCACAGGCAAGGTGAACATAAACAGGTAAGCTATTTACTTAGTAAGATAAAACGTAGCAGTCTTGCTCAGTTAGAAAGACTGTTTGAATCAGCACAAGAGCAAATAACTTTGGATTACAAACCAATTATTGTATTCACAACGAAAGACGGTATAAACCCTCATGTGGGGTTGCTGGTCGATAAAGTAGAAGACAGCCTAGATTATAAAAAAGAAGATATAAAACCATTAGATAAGCTAACTGATATAGGCTTTGATATAGATCCACAAACTAAAGGTATGATGCGAGGCTTAATAAAAATGGCAGAAAATCATAGTGTGCTTATCGATCCGAGTTCCATATTTAAGCCGACTGAACTACAGGTAGAAACTGAAAATACGGAAGCGTATGGCTTATTTTAGACACAAAAAAGCCGAGATAGACTCGGCTTTTTAATAAAGTTTTTTATGCTATACGGTTGTTATAATATCTTCTACCGCTAAACGCGCCTTTGGCAAACCATGGTTCCAGTCTTCGTCGGTATTAGGGTAACCCATTGCTAGTGCAACTTCACAAATATGACCGTCAAGTTCAGCATTAAACTTCTCACTAATTAGCTCCGGGTCAACGCCTTCCATTGGAGTCGACGCTATGTTCAATCGCGCTAATGTATGCAGCACATTACCAAGTGCTAAATAAACCTGCGCTTTAGTCCAACTACCGTTGTAACCTTTCTCATCTGTGTTCATTTCAGCGAACGCATATGCACCCATAAAGTTATCGCGCATATCAGCTGGTAAATGACCAGAGCTGACTTCTACATCAACACGCTTAGAAAATTTTTCTTTCGTAAACTTAGGATCATAAGCAAGTAATAATGTATGCGATGCTTCTTTAGCATGATGCTGATTAAACTGGTGTTTGTTAGCAAATGTATCGTGTAAGCGTTGTTTACCTTCTTCACTTTCAACCAAAATAAACTTCCAAGGTTGCGAGTTAATTGAAGAAGCTGACAAGCGAATAGCCTCTTTAATTACTTCAATATCTTCATCAGAAATACGTTTTGATGAATCATATTGCTTAGCGGTATAACGATTGTGTAAATCTTTGATAATTTGATGAGCCATGTTTTTCTCCAAAACTTATACTAAGTAAATATTTTATGAAGTTAGTTTAATTGGAAAGGATCATTTTGATAATAGTGAATACAGTTAAAAGACTATATAGAAAATATTGATTGAATCGCCCCGAGTTCATCGGAGACCAGTTTGTTTAAGTCAGGCCACTTTACCTGACTCGTTTAAATTATCATAGTAGTCTGTTTCATATTGAGCTGGTGAAATATACCCAATTGAAGATAATAAGCGTTGATTATTAAACCAATTGACCCACTCTAACGTTGCGTATTCAACAGCATCAACATTCTTCCACGGGCCATTTCTGCGAATAATCTCTGTTTTAAATAATCCATTTATTGTTTCAGCCAATGCATTGTCATAAGAG
>NZ_NTLW01000197.1:0-16689 GCF_002632075.1 Pseudoalteromonas sp. ESRF-bin5
CTGCACACATAATAGGAATGAGGAGTTACTATGTGTTCAATCTTTGGGGTATTAGATATTAAATCTGATCCCGCTCAATTGCGAACTCAAGCAATTGAAATGTCAAAATTACTACGACACCGAGGCCCAGATTGGTCTGGTGTTTACGCGTCTGAAAAAGCAATTTTAGTTCACGAACGTCTTGCAATTGTTGGCGTATCTAGTGGTGCGCAACCTTTATACAACCCTGAAAAAACGCATATTTTAGCGGTAAATGGGGAAATATATAATCACAAAGAGCTAGCTGCAAACTTAGACACTGATTTTACCTTTCAGACACAGTCTGACTGTGAAGTAATATTAGCGCTTTATAAACAAAAAGGTCCTGAGTTTTTAGATGACTTGAACGGTATTTTTGCATTTTGCTTATACGATGAAGAAAATGACGCCTACTTAATTGGTCGCGATCACATTGGTATTATACCGCTATACACTGGCCACGATGAGCACGGTAACTTTTATGTTGCATCTGAGCTAAAAGCACTTTCTCCAATTTGTAAACATATTGAAGAATTTCCTCCTGGTCATTACTTTTACAGTAAAGATGGTGAATTAAAGCCGTATTATAAACGCGATTGGCAAACGTTCGACGCAGTGAAAGATAACAGTGCAGAATCATCAGATGTGAAAGACGCACTAGAGGCAGCCGTTAAACGCCAACTTATGTGTGATGTACCTTACGGTGTATTACTATCTGGTGGATTAGACTCATCGGTAATTTCTGCTATCACACAGCGTTTTGCAGCTAAACGTATTGAAGATAACGACGAAAGTGATGCTTGGTGGCCTAAGCTTCACTCGTTTTCAGTGGGTCTTGAGGGTTCACCCGATTTAGCGGCAGCACAAAAGGTAGCCGACATGATTGGGACAGTGCACCACCCTATCATTTTTACTATTCAAGAAGGTATTGATGCGCTTCGTGAAGTCATTTACCACATAGAAACTTATGATGTAACCACTATTCGTGCATCAACCCCTATGTATTTAATGGCTCGTCAAATTAAAGCCATGGGTATTAAAATGGTTCTTTCTGGTGAGGGTGCAGATGAATTATTTGGTGGTTACTTATACTTCCATAAAGCGCCAAATGCACAAGAGTTTCATGAAGAACTAAATCGCAAAGTATCTAAACTTCACATGTTTGACTGTCTGCGTGCTAATAAGTCGATGGCCGCATGGGGTGTTGAAGCCCGCGTACCATTCTTAGACAAAGAATTTGTTGATGTTGCTATGCGCATCAATCCTGAAGCTAAAATGTGTAAAGAAGGCAAAATTGAAAAGCATATTTTACGTGAAGGCTTTGGTGGCTACCTTCCTGATGAAGTTTTATGGCGCCAAAAAGAACAGTTTTCTGATGGTGTTGGCTACAGCTGGATAGATACATTAAAAGAGTATGTTGAAGAGCAAGTAAGCGATCAAGACCTCGCTAACGCTAAGTTTAAATACCCTATTAATACCCCTGATTCAAAAGAAGCTTATTACTACCGTGCTATTTTTGAGTCGCACTTCCCAGGTGACGCCTCGGCTAAGTGTGTACCACACGGTAAGTCAGTCGCTTGCTCAACACCAGAAGCACTTGCTTGGGATGAATCGTTCCAAAATAATGCGGACCCTTCTGGTCGTGCAGCGGGCGTACACAACGACGCTTACACAGGTAAAAAATAAGCACTAACGTATACACTGCATAAGTTTTATGCAGTGTATAAACTTCCACCACCCCTTTAACTTCATTTTCTTCTTTAACTTACTAGACTGCTTGGTCTATAAATAATTACTTTAATTATAGTTTAAGTTCTAAGCTTATAGTTTTCATCTACCTACTATTATTTTTTTAAATAGCTATTTTTATGGCTAACATTACCCTTAAAACACGCTATTTTAACTATTTGTTACTTTTATCGTTTATGTAGCTGCGTATCATCTGTAAGATAGAAAAATAAATAGTTAGTCTTCAAATTATTTTTTATTCTCAGTATATAGACTAATGTATTTAATGGGCGGCTGGATAACCAGTTATTTATAATTACAAAAGAGGTATTGCATGAAGGAAAATCATGACAAATATAGTATTGATAATACAGATTACACCGTAGGACAGGATAACGTCCAAAAGTGGGGATTTGATATTCATAACCCTGTTTTTGGGATTAGTGCGGGTCTTATTATTTTATTTTTAGTTGCCTTGCTTGTCACCGAGCCACAAACAGCTAAAACTGCGCTCGATACTATTAAATTCGATATTATTAATAACTTTGATGCGCTATTTATGTGGGCTGCTAACTTTTTCGTCGTTTTCTGTTTAGCGCTTATTGTATCTCCATACGGAAATATACGCTTGGGAGGAAGTGAAGCTAAACCCTCTCATACTCGCCTTTCATGGCTTGCAATGTTATTTGCCGCTGGTATGGGTATTGGCCTTATGTTTTGGGGTGTAGCAGAACCCGTTGCTTATTATACTGGCTGGTACGAAACACCACTAAACGTTGCAGCAAACACACCAGAAGCTGCAAAATTAGCCATGGGCGCAACCATGTTCCATTGGGGTCTTCATCCGTGGGCAATTTATGCAGTGGTTAGTTTATCTCTGGCTTTTTTTGCTTACAATAAAGGGCTCCCGCTTTCAATCCGTTCGATTTTTTATCCGATTTTAGGTGATAAAGCGTGGGGATGGCCGGGACATATTATTGATATTTTGGCTGTTTTGGCTACTTTATTTGGGTTAGCAACTTCATTAGGTTTAGGTGCGCAGCAAGCCTCAGCGGGGATTAACCATGTATTTGGTTTAGAAGGCGGTATTGGCTCGCAAATTTTAGTTATTGTAGGGGTTACTTTATTAGCCGTTATATCCGTTGTTCGCGGCATTGATGGCGGTGTAAAGCTATTAAGTAATATAAACATGCTGATAGCGTTTGTATTACTGTTGTTTGTTTGCCTAGTTGGTTTTGCTGTAGCTATGGGGAATGTTCCAAATACAGTAATGGGGTATGTAGAAAACATTATCCCTTTGAGTAACCCACACGGCCGTGAAGACGAAACATGGATGCACGGTTGGACTGTATTTTACTGGGCATGGTGGATTTCGTGGTCACCGTTTGTTGGTATGTTTATAGCTCGTGTTTCACGCGGACGCACTATTCGTGAATTCTTAATCGCTGTATTACTTATTCCAACTTTAGTAACGGTATTGTGGATGTCTATCTACGGTGGTATTGCAATTGATCAAATTATCAATGGTGTTGGCGCGCTAGGGCTTAATGGCTTAACTGAAGTCCCTTTAGCAATGTTTCATATGCTGGATGAACTGCCGCTTTCAAATATATTATCGTTTATTGCGATTGTTCTTGTACTTGTGTTTTTTATTACCTCGTCAGACTCTGGGTCGTTAGTAATCGATTCTATTACAGCCGGTGGTAAGATTGACGCTCCCGTTCCCCAGCGTATATTTTGGGCCACAGTTGAGGGCGCTATTGCTGCTGCGCTACTTTGGATTGGCGGAACACAAGCCATTGAAGCTTTACAAGCGGGTGCTGTGTCAACAGGTTTACCATTTACGTTTGTGCTTTTACTTATGTGTGTGAGCTTATTATTAGGTTTAAGAACTGAGCCTCGCCCAGTTAAGTAATAAATTAACAACAATAAAAAAACGCCGCATTTTTGCGGCGTTTTTATTTATATATGTTCAGCTCCATATAGTGCACAACGGTGTTTCTTCTGTGTAATGATGACGCAATTGAGCTTGTAAAAGCTCAGCGGTTGCAAGCGCATCGGTTAACGCATGATGCCCTTCATAAGAAGGTAGAGAATAACGTTTACGACAGTCATTTAGCCTGAGCGATCCCAGTTTAGTGTTAAATAGCTGCCCTATTAAGCCTTGTTTTGCTTTGAGCGCTCTTCGCTCAAGTTCCATGGTATCTACAACCATAAACTCAATATGCTCTTTTAATCTCAATAATAACGCACTATTAAAAAAGCCACGTTCGATTGCCGCATAGTGAACAACTATTACCTTAGAACGCAAAGCATCAAGTAAAGGCGCTATAATGTTGTCAAAGTCAGGCGCGTTATCAACATCGTTATGAGTAATACCGTGGATCACAATAGATGATTCACTTAGGTTTCGTCTTGGCTGAACCACCCAATGTTTACTCTGTTTACAGTATATTCGCGCTAATGTGAATGGCACTAACCCCACACTCACAATATCATCTGTTTTACTATTAAGTCCTGTTGTTTCAAAATCTAATGCAACAAAAGGAATGTCTTTAACAGAAGCACTAGCATCACTAAATGTAGATAAATAAAACTCTTTTAGTAAGTTGTTTTGCGCATCATCGGCAAGCTGAGCATAACGTGTATTCCAGTTTTTAACTTCTTTAAAAAACATAGGTTATTTCATACCCGAGTGTGCGGTATAACAAAATTTAAGGTAATTTTGCGCCTTATCTAGAATAGCAAAAGCATCTTTTAAATGACGCTGTTCAAATGGAGAAAGTAGATGCGGATCAAGGTTATTGTCGGGTTCTTTACCCTGCTCAATTTGCCATGCCTGATGACGTATACGGGTCATCGAAATGTACTCTAACGCATCACGTAAGTCTTGCGCTTTGCCTGCAGGCAAAACATTGGCTTCTATAATATCTTCTAGGCGATCAAATGAATTTTGCTTACGAGATCCAATGGCAAGTGCATGGACGCGAACAACATCACTTAATGGCGCTGTGCCACGTCGTTTTAAATTCATAGATTTTTGATGCTGCCCATTGTGTTCAAGAACAAACCCTTTAAAAAAGCCAAGTGGAGGTGTTCTATTACGAGCATTTGCTGCCATATTTGCTAGAAACAGTCTGTTATTTGCACTGTGTTTAGCAATATATGTTTTTAACTCATTAGCCCATTTTGTTTTACCCCACACACCGTCTAAATCAAAAAATATAGAACTGTTAAGTAAAGCCTGTGGTTTGGGTTCAGCAATCCATTGGGCAAATTGCTCAAACCATTGGTCCTGTGTTTTTCGCCACTTCTTGAATGACGCCATAATTTCACCGTCGCAATAGCTATAGCCACATTGAGCTAATCCATCACAAACAAAGTCACTCAAATTTTGAAAATAAGCATTATGTTTTTCGTCGTCATAGCTATTATCTAATATAAGTGCATTGTCTTGATCGGTAACAATAAGCTGCTCATCTCTAGCCATTGAGCCTAATGCAATAAAGCAGTAGGGTATTGGCGGTGGGCCGAATTTTTCTTCTGCGAGTATTAGCAACCGTTGTTTAAATGTACGACCAATGACAGCCATTGCAGTACCAACCATATGAGAGTTTGCATCTTCATTTACCATGCGCACAAATACACGGGGAAGCTGATTTGCGTAGTGTGCTAAGTCTTCAACAGACTGCTGAGCCAATATACCACGCACCAACAATAAGCTACTTTGCGATTCATAACGTAGAATATCTGACAGTGATATAACACCAATTGGCCGTTTTTTTTGTACCACAGGAAGATGATGTAAATTATCTCTGAGCATGGCTAACACGGCTTCAAAAATATAGTCATTTAGATCAAGTAGCACTAGGTTAGTTGACATAATAACGTGTGCGGGCGTGTTGTACTCAAGCCCCTGCGCAACAACTTTAGTACGTAAATCTTTATCTGTTATTATACCAACGACTTGCCCGTCATCTTCTTGAGGGTCGTTATTAATAGGCTTATTAACGTCTGTCACTAGCACTGACGAAACCGACTCATCGGTCATGAGCTGTGCAATATTTTTTACTGTTTCAGTTGCATCGACTGTAACAACGTCTCGGTGAAGTAATGATTTCACCTTGGCAGTGGTTAAATCTTTGCCATCGGCTTGCTCAACAATTGCTTGATGCAAACGCACATTACCATCGGTTTCAAAATA
Source organism: Pseudoalteromonas sp. ESRF-bin5 (assembly GCF_002632075.1). Lineage (NCBI taxonomy): Bacteria > Pseudomonadati > Pseudomonadota > Gammaproteobacteria > Alteromonadales > Pseudoalteromonadaceae > Pseudoalteromonas > Pseudoalteromonas sp. ESRF-bin5. The sequence continues at coordinate 5,951 of NZ_NTLW01000197.1, forward strand.
ATCTGCAAAGACTTCAAATTCATCACAATACTGCAAAAATATGTCAACGTTTATACAATACACTAGCGTGTCTTCAAGCGCTGTAGCCGGAAAACGTACTTTGCGATTCATCAACAAGCCCATTTGCCCAAATATTCCTGCAGTGGCCAAACGGTTATAGAGCTCGCCATCACGGCGATACATTTCAACAGCGCCACTTCTTATGATGTACAAATCGGCTATGTCTTGGCCGTATTGTAAAATATCGGTATTAGCCCTGAAGTAACTGACTTCGACTTGTTTAGCAAGTTCATCTAATGCTTTTTGAGGAAGATCATCAAAAGGAGGGTGTTGTGATAAAAATTGCGCTATTTCAATTTGTTCGCTTTGCATTATAGATCCCTACTGATTTCCAATAATGCAATTGTGGGCCTAATTAACCGTTTTTTAAAGAAAAAAGATTAATTCGGCCACTAAAGGTTTATTCTGTTTGTTCAAGCTCTTGGGCCAGCTGTTTAGTTTCATCCCCTCTTGGCTTAGTGAAACGTGCAAGTCCTAAATAGATGACTGGTGTTAAGTATAAAGTAAATAAAACAGCAAGTGAAAGACCACCAAATACAACCCAACCTATTGCATTACGTGCTTCAGCACCCGCCCCGCTTGATAAAATTAATGGCAGTGCACCAAGTAACGTAGAAACGAGTGTCATGGTGATTGGACGTAATCTTACCAGCGCAGCCTCTTCAACCGCCTCACGAACTGATAAGCCTTGGTCTCGAAGTTGATCTGCAAATTCGACTAATAAAATGGCATTTTTCGCAATTAGACCAATGAGCATCACTAGACCAATTTGCGAATAAATATTAAGAGACGTATTTGTTAAATAAAGCGCTAAAATAGCAGAGGTAATACCAAATGGAACTGTTAGCATTACCACTATCGCACTGTTTACACTTTCAAATTGAGCTGCTAATACCAGTAATACAATTAGAAAAGCCAACACGTAAGTTAAAAGTACTTCGTTTGCTGTTTCTTCAAAGGTCAGCGCTTCACCTTTAAACGCAAGGGTAATACCTTGAGGCAACGATTGCTGAGACAAATTGCGAATTTGATCGACTATATCGGCAATCGTCATACCATCCGGTAGTTCCATATCTAATTCAATAGCACGACGCTGTGCATGACGCTCAAGCTCAGCGGCTACTCCTTCTTCACTAATATTAGCTAAGCTACTAATCGGCACTAACCTCCCTTGCGAACTTGCCACATAGAGGTTTGCTAAATCACTTGGATCTTGAATAACCTGGTTTTGCACTTGCAGCATGATGGGTATTGATTGGTCGCCAATGTTGAGATCAGCAACATCATCCCCATTGATGGCAGCGCGAAGTGTAATTGAGATATCACTGAGCGATACACCCAACTCTTCGGCTCTTCGCCTATCAATATTTACACGTAATTGTGGTTGTGACGGCTGATAAGAGACTCTTACAGGGGCAGTACCCGGGATTGCGTTTTCAATTTGCTTTGCAAAATTTTGTGCAGCGACAAAAATTTGTTGGTAGTCTTGGCCTAATAAAGCGATTTCTATACCGCCACCTTGACCTCTAAGATTTAAACTATTAGAACCGGATGCACGACCAGCTGCGCCTGGGATTTCACCTAATGGTCCGCGAATTTTATTAATGATTTCTTGCTGGCTAAATTGACGGTCGTCCCAATGCTTTAGTGGTACTGTAATAAAAACAATATTTGGATCCCATTGCCCAACAACTGTGTAAATAGATTCTATTTCACCACTTTCTACAAAAGGTAACAAAATATCCTCCATTTGCATTGCTTGCCTGTCCATAAAGTTCAACCCAACACCGTCTGGGCCTCTGGCAAATATACGAATTTTACCCCTGTCCTCTGTAGGTAATAGTTCGTTATCGAGGTTTAAATACAATGCGCCAGAACCTAAGGCTATTAATATACAAGCTATGAGCACGAGCCAAGCGCGGTTCAGAACGCTTTTAATAGTTATGCTATAAAGGCTTACTAACTTATTACCTACTTTGGCAAATGGGTGGTTGCTTTGTTTTTTAAGTTTTAATTTTGATGTCAATGCAGGAACAAGTGATAACGCAACAAAACTTGAAATGATGACTGCACCTGCAAGTACCCCGCCAAACTCTCTAAATAATCGTCCTGCCGTAGAAGGTAAAAATGCAATAGGGATAAAAACCGCAGCCAATACAGCAGTCGTTGCAACTACCGCAAAAAATACTTCTCGAGTTCCTATTACTGCTGATGCTCGCCGACCAAGCCCTAGCCCTCTTTGACGTTGTATGTTTTCACTTACAACAATTGCATCATCAACTATTAAACCTGTGGCTAACACGAGTGCTAATAAAGTGAGTATATTAATAGAAAAACCAAGGGCCCAAATAAGTGCAAGAGACCCTATAAGCGCAACAGGTATGGCAAATGCAGGCACAAGTGTTGCCCGCCACGAACCTATAAACACCCATAACGTTATTACCACTAACAAAACTGTAAGCACTAAGGAGTTTATTACTTCGTCAACAGAGCTTCTTATAAATTGTGCATCGTCTGAGGTGAGGGTAAATTCGAGTTCAGGGAATCGTTCGCGCATGTTTTCAAGTAACTGTAAAACTTCATCCGATATTTCAATTGTATTTGATTGCGCTTGACGAATAACCTCCATACCGATTACTGGTTTGCCATCTAAACGAACCATAGAGCGTGGATCTGCTGGGCCAAAATAGACTGATGCAATATCACCTACTCGCGTATCACCGCTAACAATAATATCAGCTACCTCATTGGGGGTAATAGAAGTCGCATCGGCTCTGACTATGACTTGCTGGTCACTTGATTTAAGGCTTCCTGCTGGTACATCAAATGGCGCTTGTCGTAAAACATCTGCCACATCAGGAATGGTAAGGTTAAAACTACTTAACTTTAATGGATCTAAGCGAACTCGCAAAACACGTTTTCGGTCCCCGTTTAACCTGACATCGGCAACACCCGGTATGGTTAAAAACTGGGGAGCTAAATCGGTTTCAACGCGTTCAGTAAGGGCTTCAAGTGCTAGACTATTACTTGATACAGTGAGCGAAACAACAGCTTCTGCATCGTTATCGGCCTTGATAATTGCAACACGTTCAACTTCCTCTGGTAATTCTCGTTGTACACGCGCAACAGACTCTCTGGTTTCGTTAGCTGCATTGTCTAAATCTACGCCAGGGCGAAACTCAACAACAATACGCGCATTGCCTTCTTCACTTTGTGCGCGAATTGATTTAACACCACTTACACGGGCTATTGCCCCTTCTAGTTTACTGGTTACTTCTGTGTCGACCGTTTCTGGAGACCCACCAGGAAATGAAGCCGAAACAGTTATACGTGGCCTATCAACATCTGGTAATTCTCTGACTTCAATTCCTGCAATTGCAGCTAAACCAGCAATTATTATTAGTAGATTCAAAACAACAATGAGCACTGGGCGGCGAATTGCCATTGAGGGTAGGTCTTGCATCATAGGGGAATTTTTCATTGTTATTCCTCTAAATTACTGGGATTAGCAAACGTTAATGTTTGGTTTTCGCGCAAGCGTTGGACGCCTTCAACAACCAATATATCGTTTTCATTTAAATTGCCTGAAACTAACAATCGCCCAGCTAAGCGTTGCTCTATTTTTACATCTATGCGCTTTGCTTTTTTATCTATACTTTTCCAAACATAAGGCCCTGTTGCTCCCCACATAAGTGCAGCCTCAGGCACAACAGCATATGATTCCCCTTGCATGGTAATATTAATTCGAAAACTCATACCAGGCATAAACTGATCATTTTCATTTTCCAGTTTGGCTTTGACACGTAAGGTACGGGTTTGTGGATTTATTCGAGAATCAAGATATGAAACTTGAGCATTAATAGCTTTTGCGCTTTGCCATGGTGTTACTTCCACAATACCTTTATTTTTTAATATTGAGACAGCTGACTCGGGGGCGTTAAAATTAATGTACAAACTGCGAGTATCATCAATTGTTGCAATGGCAGTTTGCTCTGTAATGCGATCCCCTTTTTCTACATCAGTAAGTCCCATCACACCATCAAATGGCGCAAGCACAGTTCTGTCTTCCAGATCTGTTTTAGCATTAATAAGAGCAACCTCGGCGAGTGCATGCAAAGTTTTAGCATCATCTAAGTCACTTTTAGGAATTGCTCCCTTTTTGTGACTTTCGCTGAGTCTGTTAAGTGTTCGTTGGGTATCTGCTAAGGTTATTTCTGCTTGTTTAAGAGCTGCTTTTTGTCTGCGAGAGTCAAGCTCGACTAAAACATCTCCCTCCTTTACGAAGTTACCCGGTTTAAAGTGAACGGCTGTTACTCTATCACCCACTGCAGGAAATAATATAACGGAGTGAATTGCTTCTGCATTACCTACAGCTTTAACCTCTTCTTTTGTTCGTTCCGTTGTAACTTTTTGTACCATTACATTTGCACTAAATGCTGCTGTGCTAAAAATGAATAATAACAAGTAGATATTTAATAGAAGTATGCGCAATTTCAAAGAACCACCTTATAAACCATTTTGTTGACCACTATACGCAGTGTAACAAAAGTGTGATCAAAATTAGCCTGTGTTAACGCTGAACACTCAACTATGCAAGATGAATAACAAATTTTAGCCAAAAAAAAGAGCCGTAAAGCTCTTTTTTATTAAGTACATTTTCAAGATGACTTACTTACCACGTTGAGCATCTTTTTGTGCTTTTTTAGCCTCTTTGCGTTGTTGAAGAACGGTCTGTGCTTCGTTACCTATATGCCCTTCTCCACGAGCCTGTGCGAGCTCAATTTGTTTTTGGCGCTCTGCAAAACGGGCTCGCTGCTCATCAGTTACCTTATCAATACAATGATGACATGAAACACCCTCTAAATATTCAGGCTTTTGTTTTTCTTGTTCAGTTATAGGCATACGACACGCATGACATTGATCGTAAGAACCTTTCTGTAGGTCATGATCAACAGCAACGCGATTATCAAATACAAAACACTCGCCTTCCCACATGGTTTCTTCTTTTGGCACTTCTTCTAAGTATTTAAGAATACCACCTTCTAAGTGATAAACTTCATCAAAGCCCTGCTCTTTCATGTAAGCTGTTGATTTTTCACATCTAATACCACCTGTACAAAACATAGCAACTTTTTTATGTTTTTCAGGATCAAGATTTTCTTTTGCCCATTGAGGGAACTCACGAAACGTTGTTGTATTTGGATCAACGGCATTTTGAAATGTGCCAATTTCAATTTCGTAATCGTTACGCGTATCAATAAGTACAACCTCGGGGTCAGAAATTAATGCATTCCAGTCTTGAGGTTTAACATAGCTTCCCACTACTTTAAGAGGATCAATTCCCTCTACGCCCATTGTTACGATTTCTTTTTTTAGTTTTACTTTTGTGCGATAAAACGGACATTCGTCATCGTAGGATTCTTTAGTAACAATGTTTTTTAAATTTGGCTGTTCATCTAACCATGCAAGGAGGTTATCAATGCCCGCTCGTTTTGCAGAAACAGTGCCATTAATTCCTTCAGCAGCTAAAAGTAATGTGCCTCGCACTTCATTCTTTTCCATAACCTCCAGTAGAGGTTTACGTAATGCTTCAAATTCAGGTAGGCCTACAAATTTGTATAAAGCGCACACTACAAAGTGTTCGCTGGTAAGATCATCTTTATGAACAGCTGTCATTTTATTTCCTATTTTGCCTTATTAGCCAATATTGGCGTTTACCGAATCGTAAATCCGGCGCATATGGGGCGCGTATTTTACGCTTTTTTAGATTAATTGCAAAAAATAGCACCATACTTTGCTTTTTGCTGTCGGGATAAGCCATGTGTACGCTATAATGCAGCAATTAATTTAAGTTGCACATTGGAGAACATTACATTGCACTTTACTGATCTTGGGATTGATACTCGCCTTGAAACACAATTAGCACATCAAGGGATCACCCAGCCCACAGACATTCAAGCACATGCAGTGCCTACCGCACTTGCAGGGCATGACATTTTTGCTCAGTCAAAGACTGGGTCGGGCAAAACCTTGGCGTTTTTATTACCCGCAGTACAACGGGTTATGAAACAAAAAGCACTCAGTAAACGCGATCCACGTGTACTTATTGTTGCCCCTACACGCGAATTAGCTACGCAAGTATTTACACAGTTGCGTTTGTTAATAGCGGGCACAGCGATTAAAGCTGTAAAAGTATTAGGTGGTGAAAACTTTAATGACCAAATTAAAGCATTAAGGAACGACCCACAGTTTGTAGTGGCAACACCCGGTCGTTTGGCCGATCATGTTACCAAACGCTCGTTACAATTAAGTGGTTTAGAGCTGCTAATTTTTGATGAAGCAGACCGTATTTTAGATCTGGGCTTTACTGAACAACTAAAGTTAATTAACGACGAAGCCAATCACCGCCTTCGACAAACATTATTGTTTTCAGCAACCCTAGACCACGCTCAAGTAGATGCTCTTTCGCGTAATTTATTAAAAAAACCAAAACAGATCACGCTTAGTGCTGCAAACGAACAACACAGCGATATAACGCAAACACTCTACTTAGCCGACCACCTAGATCACAAAGAAGCGTTATTAGCACACTTTTTAAAGCAAGACGAAGTTGGCCAATGCATAATATTTACTGCCACCCGCGCAGATACAAGTCGTTTGAGCGAAGAGCTAAACAACAAAGGATTTAAATCAGTCGCACTAGCGGGTGATTTAACACAAAGCAAACGCTTAGACATTATGGACTCGTTTAGCAGAGGAAACTTTAAAATATTAATTACCACTGATGTCGCATCCCGTGGTTTAGATTTGTTAAGCGTAACGCATGTAATTAACTTTGATTTGCCAAAACATGCTGAAGAATATGTTCACAGAATAGGTAGAACTGGACGTGCTGGTTTTAAAGGTACCGCTATTTCGTTAGTAGGCCCTAAAGATTGGGCTAGTTATTTAGCAATTAAATCTTTTTTAAATGATGAGCTTAAATTTGCAACTATTGACGGACTTAAAGCTAAATTTAAAGGGATAAAAGAGAAAAAACCTGCTGCAACTGTTAAAGCTAAAAAAGTAACGCAGGTTAAAAAGCCACAAATTAAACGTAAAGCAAAACCTAAAAAACCAGCGGCACCCATTAAAGCCCCTATGAATATCGATGGCGATTCACCAATGCGCCGTAAAAAAAAGCCTGAGCAGGAATAATTATGAGTTACCTTGGAACAACACAAACCCTATTTGTAAAAGAAGTGAGTAATGAAGGCGCTTACTTGGACGGTCATGATTTAGGTGAAGTTTTTTTACCAAAAAACGAAATTAAAGATGAGCTTGAAGCTGGTGACAGCATTAGCGTATTTATATATTTAGATAATGCTAATTTACCAACGGCGACTGTTAAAAAACCACATGCTCAAGTAGGTGAATACGCCCTTTTACGTGTTAAGGAAATAAATAGTATTGGTGCATTTTTAGACTGGGGATTAGAAAAAGATGTATTAGCCCCATTTAATGAACAAAAGCCACGTATGCAAGAGGGGCATTCTTATCTTGTTCGTTTGTATCTTGATAATGCGAGTCAACGCATTTGTGCTTCAACTAACTTTAATCGCTTTTTATCAAAGGATGAGCCTGAATACACACGCCTACAAGAGGTTGATTTGATTGTTGCTGGTAAAACAGATATTGGCTACAAGGTGCTTATAGAAGAATCTCACTTTGGTGTTGTATTTTACAATATGGTATTCAAAAACTTATTTGTAGGGCAAAAGCTTAAGGGCTTTGTTCAAAAAGTACGAGAAGACGGAAAAATTGATGTTGTACTCGAAAAACCAGGCATGGGTAAAGTAAGTGAGCTTGGCGATAAAATAATGGAAAAGCTTAAAAACGAAGGCGGCATACTCGCCATTGGCGATAAATCTGATCCTGAACTTATTAAGAAAGTATTTTCAACAAGTAAAGCTAACTATAAAAAAGCAATTGGTGGATTATTTAAGCAAGAGCTGATTGAGATTGAAGCGAAATCTATCCGCTTAAAATCTAAATAATTTTATAGCGCTCATGATATCTTTATATTGTGAGTGCTTACCCTAAAATATACTTATAAGGCAATGTACACTGTGTATACTCTCTTGAGTAATTAAGTACTTCCCTTTCTGATTCTAAGTTTTGCGGCGCTAATCTAAAAACCTTTATTTCACACTCCAATTTCTTTTCATCATGATGAGATAAACAATCACTGACAGTGATATCTTGAGCATTTAACGCGTCAGAATTTCTGTAGCAAAGGTGGTGAGCATAATCCTTCATTGTTTTTTTAAAATCAAACATGTCTACAGGATAAGCTGATATAACGTCTGTTACTGTTGTAACGCCATCATAAGCCTTACTAGAAAATACATGTTTGTTAACTGAAAAGCCTGCAATGATAATCAACACTGAACCAAATAATAGCTTCAAAATAAACCCCTTACATCATTTTGATATTATAAATGTAACACAAATTACACATAACGTAAGGGGTTTAGTACTTATTTGCTGTTTTTTGTAAATTATTTTATAGATTCATTAACATCTTGCAGTACTTTTACTGGATTTGCTGCTTTAGTAATCGGTCTGCCTACAACTAGATAATCACTGCCAGCTTCAATTGCTTGTTTTGGAGTCATTATTCTTTTTTGATCGCCTGCTTCACTGCCTTCAGGGCGAATACCTGGGGTAACTAATTTAAAATGCTCACCAAGTTCAGCCTTTAAAACATTCGCTTCTTGAGCAGAACAAACAACACCATCAAGGCCTGCTTCCTTAGCTAGTTTTGCAAGGTATATTACCTGCTCCTGTGGTGATTTGTTTATACCTAAGCGTTTTAATTCTGGTTCATCCATACTTGTTAACACAGTTACAGCAATAAGAATTGGTGCTCTATCTCCAAATTCTTCTAAAGCAAGTTTTGCTTTGTGCATCATTTCATAACCGCCTGACGCATGAACATTTACCATCCAAACGCCCATTTTTGCAGCAGCTGTAACTGCCTTTGCAACTGTATTAGGAATATCATGAAACTTTAAATCTAAAAATACATCAAAACCAAGTTCAATTAACTCTTTTACAAATTCAGGGCCAAAGTAAGTAAACATTTCTTTGCCTACTTTTAATCGACAAGTATCGGGCGAAAGCTGTTTTACAAATGCTAATGCTGTTTCTTGATCGTCGTAGTCTAAAGCGATAAGCACTTTTTTTGAATTTTCGAAAGACATAGTTATCCTAATCTATAGCAGTAAAGAGTTTTTATATATTCAACTTAGTTATCAAGGCGAACTTACACAAAGTGAGTAAGGAGGTTTAATTAGTATATAGATGCTAGTTAAACTTCTAGTCGAATTTGTAAGGGCATTACAATAATTAAGTATTTAGGGGTTATTAAAATCCGTCTAAACCTCTACTTGGGACAATGGTTTCCCAATGTTTACAAGAAGGGCAATTCCAATAAATTGTATAACTTGTGAAGCCACAATGCTGGCATTGAAAATCTGGCTTAGTAGCAATATATGACGTTACAAGGCTATCAATTTCATTAAGTACTTCTTTTGTATTTTTATTTTGGTCACCCATTAGCTGCAGTAAAAAACTAAACCCCCTGATCGTTGGTTGTCTTTTTAAACTGTCAGTTAAAAAATCGAAAGCTTGTTTTGTATGACCTTGCTCTAAAAGAGCTTGGCAATGTTTTATTTTTATAAGAACACCACCCTTATCTAGTAAATCGTTTACTAACTCATGAAATTGATGCGTTAAATTTAGTTGCTTATAGCTATGCGCCAGATCATCAATGAATAAGGGGGCAAACAAAGTAAACTGGCAAATAAGTTCACGCCAATAGTAGATCGCTTTAACATAATCTTCTTTAGAAAAAGCGATAACACCTAGCTCGTACAAAGGCCTAACGGCTTTGTAGTTTAGACTAATTGCTTTTCGCATAATTTGAGGAGTATTGTCACTAAGGGCAGACTCACAATAAAAATTCGCGATAGCCTTAAATTGTTGCTCTTTAGAGAATAATTCGCTGTGAGATTCAAACATATTAATGCCTTTATCCCACTCACGAGTTTGCGAGTATAAGGTAATAATAGGATCGAGAGCTTCTACATGGCCGGCCTTGACCAACCAAACCAAATGCTCTTCTGCACCATCTAGCAATCCAGCCATTATATAATCTTCGGCTAATTCTAAGCGACTAGTAGCGGCTTGCTGCTCACTCAAACTTGGGTGTTTTAGGAGAAGTTCATGAATTTTGATTGCACGGTCTAATTCGCCTCGGCGACGAAACATAGTGGCAAGCGTAGAGTAATGTTCGACTGAATCGGCTGCAACTTCTAGTAAATTTATTAAGTGTTCTAAACCTTGATCTTCTTCGCGGTCTAATAAAAACTTAAGCCCTTTACTGTATTCAGAAGTTATTTGACGATTAAGTTGATGAGCATGATTTTTAGCACTGTTTTTACCCATAATCCAGCCATAACCGGCTGCAACAGGTAGTAGTAAAAACAAAAGCTCAATCATAATTAGGTGTCTTTATTAACGTCAAGCTTGTTTTTATTTTTCTCAGGCGCTAACTGTTTTTTCAAACGGTAATTTTGCCACTTTAATTGAGAGAATAGCTTAAAGCTTATAAAACAACCTATTAGAACACCTAA
>NZ_NTLW01000166.1:0-18666 GCF_002632075.1 Pseudoalteromonas sp. ESRF-bin5
CTTACTAAGCTTGTGGCAATCATAGAACCAATTGAGAAAAACACCCCATGGGCTAAGCCTGTTAAAATACGCGCAAGTATTAATGTTTCATAACTTGGCGCTTGCCATGCTAATAAATTCCCCAGCACAAATAAGCCCATTAAGCTTATAAGTACAATTTTACGATTCCATTTCCCGGTGAGTGCAGTAAGTACCGGTGCACCAATAGCCACACCTACCGCATATAAACTCACTAGCAAACCCGCTGAAGGTAGGCTTACGCCTAAATCGTTTGCAATAGTAGGCACTAATCCCACTATTACAAACTCGGTTGTTCCTATTGCAAATGCGCTTAAGGTTAGCGCCCACAAAGCCAATGGCATAATTAAATCCTCATTATTAGTTAAGACTTACAGTTTGACTAAAAATGTGTTTGCAAAAAATAGCATTAGTGACAAAATACTTTTGTAATAAATGCAAAAGTAAGGTGCTAAAATATGGCTCAGCATGCAAAAACCGAAGACTTAGAAATGTTTTTAACGGTAGTAGATAGCGGGAGTTTTTCAGCAGCCGCTAATTTGCTTAATCAGCAAGTAGCAAAAGTGTCGCGTGCCGTGTCTCGTCTTGAAAATACGTTACAATGTACGTTACTAACCAGGACCACTCGCCGATTAGAGCTAACCGAAGAGGGCCATACCTTTATTAAATATGCTCGTGATGGCTTAAACACCTTACAAACCGGCGAAGAAGCAATCAAACTGTTAAAACAGTCGCCCAGTGGAAAGTTACGTATTGATGCAGCAAGCCCTTTTGTACTGCATCAATTGGTACCTTTGATTGCTGAGTTTAATATGCAGTACCCCCACATTACGCTTGATATTACCTCTCACGACAGCATTATTGATTTACTAGAGCATAAAACTGACCTAGCCATACGTATTGGTGATTTAAAAGATTCAAACCTGTATGCAAAAAAGTTGGGGGCCAGTAAATTGCATTTGGTCGCAAGCCCTGAGTATTTGAAAAACGCACCTGAACTTACTCAAGCAAGCGATTTGGGCCAACATAAACTTATCGGCTTTACCGACTCACCCGCGCTCAATAACTGGCCTCTTAACATACCCTCAAAGCTTTCGTTTGAAATCACAGCAAGCAGCGGCGAAACAATTAGACAACTATGTATAGCAAACCAAGGCATTGCTTTACTCTCGCATTTTATGATTGGAAACGATTTAAAAGCTGGTAGGTTAGTCAATGTTTTACCAAATAGTATTAAAACACCAAACCACCGAGAAGATATACAAGCCGTTTATTACAAAAACAGTTCGGTGTCGTCTCGCATTGTTGCATTTTTAGATTTTATAAAACCAAAGCTTGCATTATAAGTGGCCTTTTTACGCTTTTAATCAGTATAAACAGACTTATAATTAATAAAGGATTGATATGGACTCGTTAACACAGGTTGCTTTGGGTAGTGCTGTAGGCTTCGCCGTGCTAGGCAATAAAATTGGTCGTAAAGCGGTATTTTGGGGTGCAGCGCTTGGCACCTTGCCCGACTTAGATGTTTTTTTACCTTATGGCGGCCCTGTAGAGTCATTTACTTATCATCGCGGTTTTAGCCATTCCTTCTTTATCCATTTATTAATAAGCCCACTTATCGTATGGCTTATATTAAAATTACACTCTGGCATGCAAACTTACAAAGTGAGATGGTTTTGGTTAGTGTTTTTGTGCTTATCAACCCACGCATTGCTAGATAGTTTTACCGTATATGGCACCCAATTAATGTGGCCGTTTACTGAGTACCCTTTTGCGTTATCAAATATGTTTATAATTGATCCCCTTTATACACTTCCATTATTGCTAGGATTGGTGTGTACGTTACTTCCTAAAGTATCATCAAACACCGCCTACAAAATTAATAGTATTGCGCTTGGATTAAGCTCACTTTATTTATGTACGTCTTTTGCATTGAAAGTCATGATTGATGACAAAGTAAAAACGGCGCTAAACAACAAAAACATTACGTCTGAGAAGTATATAAGCACACCAGCGCCACTTACTACCTTGCTTTGGCGAGTCGTTGTTATGTCTGACGATCATTACTATGAAGGCTATGCCTCTGTATTTGATGAACCCGACGAGGTAACACTTAGTGCATATCCTACAAATCCCTCGCTATTAAATAACATTAAAAATGAATGGGGTGTAAAACGCTTGCAATGGTTTACAAAAGGGTTCTATTCAGTAAGAGAGCAGCAAAACAAAGTGATTTTGTCAGACTTGCGCATGGGAATGGAATGTCAGTATGTGTTTAATTTTCAAGTAGGTGAAATAAATTCAGAGGGACTCACAGCCAGTAATTTTGACAAAATAAGTCAACGTCCAAGCTTCAATGATATGGATAAAATATGGGATAGAATTTGGCAACCCAGCAATTCACTCCTCAACAATACATGCAACAACGATACTAATCATTAAATAGTGTTATCGTCCCCAAACAGCTGAGTTCTATTTTTACCAAGCGATTTTGCTTGGTAAACAGCGTTGTCTGCTTGTGTAAATAAATCTATAAATGTGTTTATTGTATTACTTATGGTCATACCTATACTCACAGTCACAGGCTTATTATCGACTAATATGTCCGCAATAATGGCATGCAATCTATTACAAAATAGTAAGGCCCCTTTTTTATCTGTGTCTGATAGCATGATTAAAAATTCTTCACCACCATAGCGGGAAATTAAATCGGTTTGTCGTCCAAAACTTTTTAGTGCTTGCCCAAGCTCTTTTAAAACACGATCGCCTTCTAAGTGGCCAAAAGTATCATTAATTAATTTAAAATTATCTATATCTATAACAAGCAAGGCTACAGACTGCTTTGATCTTAACGATTGTTCTAACAGTAAAGTACTGCGGTAATTCATTTCTCTTCTGTTTAACAAATTAGTTAGCTCGTCAGTAGAAGCTAATGACTTTAACTCTTCAGCCTGCTCTTCTAGTTTTTCTCGTGTTTTTATTAGCTCATCATAAAGTTGATCCTGCTTTGATGAATTGAATAGGCTCCAAAACACCAATCCCTCTTCATTTATATGCGCGTTAATAGTCATCGGGGTTTTTCGCCCTTGCCCATTAAAAATGATCAACTGCATTTCTTCAGACTTTTTCTCATGAAGTACGGTGGGAATAAGGTAGCTTTGAAAAAAAATTCTTGACGATTTTGTCAAAATTTTATTTATATTTTGACCCACTAACTCGTCCGGCTTCCAAAGTAAGTGGCTTTCAAAATAGTTGTTTACATAAACAATTGTATTTTTAGAGTCAGTTATTAAAGCACCGCATAGAAAGCAGTCAACTGAATAAGTTGTTGGTGTTACATTATTTGGGTTGAATTTACTCACACCAATTACTGCATGTAATTAATAATAGATTCACTTACAATCTCGGGATGAGTCATTTGTAAACAATGGCCTTGGGCGGCTATAACAATGAGCGAGCTGGTTTCTATCTCTTGTTTTACGAACTCACCAACAGATACATCCGCCAAAGCATCATCTTGGCTTTGCAAAATTAATGTAGGTTGTTTTATTTTCTTTAATAGAAAACGATAGTCAGAAAAAAACGTCGCCTCTGCGAAATTTTTGGCTATAACAGGATCGGTAGAACAAAAACTACCTGAAAGCTCGCCAATCAACTCAGCCGAGTTAGCATTACCTACAACTAAAGGTGCAAGGTAATCAGCCCAACCGATATAATTTTTATCCATTAAGCTTAATAATTCTTGCAAGTCTTCTTTATCAAAGCCACCTTGGTAATCTGGCGGGAAATTTAAAAAGCAAGGCGAGGGGCATACCATAATTAACTTACTAATTAAATCAGGCCTTTCAAAAGCAGCCAAGGCACCAATCATACTACTGACAGAATGACCAACAAATACAACATCAAATAATTCCAAAGCAGTACATACTTCTATAACATCTAATGCATAACCTTCTAGTTTCTTGTATCGCTGTTTTTCGTATTGAGATATATCCGAATTACCTGACCCCACATAATCGAAAAGCACAACCCTAAATTGCGTATCTAAATAAGGAGTTAAAAAACGCCACATGTTTTGGTCACATCCAAATCCATGTCCAAATAGCAATGTTTTAGAGCCGCTACCAATTACCTTTACATTGTTTCTCGCTTTTATCGATTCTGAATTTAGCACTTTAAAGCACGCCTTTATCTGTAATATAAGTAATGTTATCGACAAAATGTTAAAAGCTAACTTGTATTAACTCTTACTCAAATTAACCGCCGTATAATCTTTATCAATAAATCTTAGTATACAACCAATACAAGCTATTAATTAAATAAAGATTTAATTTTGATGTTCGTATTGGCCTCTATATACCTCAAATACTTTTAAAACAGTATGTTGGTCTTTTGATAGATTATCGTACCAGTCATCAAATAGTTCATCATTTTCTTGCTCGCTCAACGCCATATAGTGAGCCAGCAGCTCAATAATATCGTTGTGGTTGCATGCAAGATGGTTAACTTGCTGTGCTAAGGCACTATGGTCGCGCTCTCTTAAGGTCTCCATTACCCCTTGATCTATTTGTTCTTGTTGTATTGCGTCGCTCATAAAATACCTCAGTACCTACTGTAAATATGGTTTAACTATTTTTATTGTTGTGTTTATAGTTATAACAGCCTAAACATGAATAGCCAGTATTTTTGAACTAAGTGATTACTTTTTGATTTATTTGTTTAAATAGCCATCAGGAGTGTTTATAAAAGCATCACATATTGAAAAGCCAATAAAAAATACACCAAATTACAACTCGTAATTGTTGTGTTTATAGCTATCTAAAAACGTCGTATTTTAGGGTGAGCGGCAAGGCAAGGGTATTAAAATGAAAGAGGTAACTCGTTAAAGTTACCTACATATTGGTGAATTTATTTTACAACAACAGAAAACTCAGGCACAGCTTGAATTACTTTTTTAACAGTACATGTATTTACTGCCGCAATTAATGCTTTTTTATACTTTTGAGGAAAACCATCAGGCAAATTAATTTCGATTGAAAATAACTTTTTACCATTTTCATCTACATTTTCGTTGTTTTGTGTAAGTGTCATACCTTCTGTAGAAATGTCACGTTGCTCACAAAATTTTCGCGCATAAAACCCTGCACACAAAACCATACTCACTAAAAAGTAGTCAAATGGTTCTGGGTGCTCTGCACCACCACCAGCCGAAATACTCTGATCGCTAATGACTTCCAAATCACCAAATTTAGCACTTTGCTTTTGGCCTTCTAATAATGAAACCGAAATTTCCATAACTATTCCTTACTTTCCAAACAATAATTCAAAAAAGCCTGGTGGCTCATGTAGTTTATGATATTTTTTTCGTAAATCATCAATGCGTTTAAGCGGTACTTTAGCAGCAGTAAGCCCTTGCTGATTAGCCGCTTGTTTAGCAAGCCTTGCTTGTGTAAGCACTTTATCAAGCCCCTTAACCGACTGTTCGGGCTTCTTGTAAAACTTTGCCGTTTTGCTTACTTCAACCAGCTTAATAAATTCATCAATTGCGGTATTAAACTCTGTTAACTGGCTAGCTTGTACCGCTTTTTTATAAGCAAGCCCTGTGTTTTTCATGTTTAATTCTAGATCAATAGTCTCGCTAGCATAACTGAGCGAGCTAAATAAAATGACAATAATGAGGTAAGTGTATTTCATGAATAACCCTAAAAAAACTGATAATACAAATTGTATCAAGTAAACAGAATAAAGTAACGAATCAGCAATCACTCTTTATATGCTGTAAAGGGGGTTTACAAATTATTATTGGTAATTGTCAGCATTAAGTTAAAATCAAATAACTACCTATCTTACTAACATTGAATATATCTAGATCAACAAATGAATAACGACACATTTAATAAAGATGATGAAATTTACTCAATTTAAACATTTATTTTAATAACACCATTGAACGCCCCGCTCGCTAAATCAGCAAAAATATACATTTAAGTAACTTAATAGCACAATTAACAAACACACCTGTTAATTACATCTGCAATTTAACTATCATTTTGACGAGTCAAATAAACAGCAAATAGATCAAAAATACCGCGCCAATTTTAATATTAATAACTCAATGTAAACAACGTGGCCAAAAAAGGTAAACAACCAAGAAAAACCCCATCTTATTGTCATCATAATTTAAACAAAAGTAACAACTTAAAACACTATAAATAAAATTAATTTCAAACCTTAATACAACAATATAGAGGCTTTCAGAGGGTTTAATCTTATTTACGAGCGTGTAATAATCGTTAGTTCTTTAGCCAAATGTGATGACAATGTTGCTATTTAACTATGCCAATTTTGTTAAGCATTTTTTCATAACAAACACCCATTAGGGAACTCATGAAACATTATTCTTTAATTTCCAACAGCATTAAATGTGCACTACTAACCGCTGCTGCAACAGCGAGTAGCACAGTATTAGCTCAAGATGAGCAAGTAGCAAAAAAAATAGAACGCGTTGAAGTAACAGGCTCACGCATATTACGTGAAGGCGCAATTGCACCGGCACCCGTAACCGTAATCAGTGGCGATCAACTTGTAAATAGTGGCGCTGTTAATATTGGTGAAGCATTAAATAACCTTCCTGCACTGGGTAGCACTTATTCAATGGCTAACTCTGGTCGTTTTATAGGTACTGCAGGTTTAAACATCCTTGATTTACGTAATATGGGAACAGACCGCACACTTGTACTTGTAAACGGTAAACGTCACGTATCAAGCTCTGCGGGCTCTCAATCAGTTGACACTAATACAATTCCAAGCGTATGGATTGAACGTGTTGAAATTATTACTGGTGGCGCCTCTGCTGTATATGGTGCTGACGCCGTAACGGGTGTAGTTAACTTTATTTTAAAAGATAATATTGAAGGTTTAGATGTAAGCCTAACCCGTGGCTTTGCCGACCTAAATAGCTATAACAACAAAAAAGCGACTTTTTCATACGGTTCAAACTTTAATGATGATCGTGGTAATGCAGCTTTTGCAGTAGAGTATTCGTCACAAGAGTCGTTAAATGCTTTAGACCACCCTTGGACTAGCACATCGTTCAGAAGCCTACGTAATCAGGCGCAAACCGATGAAAACAAAGACAGCGCAGACTTTCCAGACAAAATACTAACACCTAACGCTGGTTACTACGCGATCAACAACGCAGGTGTTTATGCATTAGAAAATGGTTACACAAATAGCTTCAACCCAGATAGTACCGCTCGCGACTTATACATTGGTGACAATGTTGACGGCCTTTCATGTGCTAACTGTGACTTTTTTAACCTAGGTCAGTTTGAAGAAATTCAACCTGAGTTTGAACGTTACAACGTAAACTTTAAAGTTAACTACGATGTGACTGATGATTTAAATGCTTACTTCGACGCTAAATATGTAAATAGCCAAGGCGAAAGCATAGGCCAACCTGCGTTTTTCTTTTTTGACAGCGACAACAGCATTAAGCTAGATAACCCATACCTAGACCCAAGCATTAAAGCGCGTATGGAAGAAGAAGGTGTTGAGTCAATCATGGTTAACCGCATGATGACTGACTTAGGCCGCCGCGTTGAAAACAACACCCGTGAAACAACCCGTTTTGTTACAGGCTTACAAGGCACTGTATTTGAAGATTGGGAACTAGATACATCAATCGTATACGGTAAAACAGAATTAGAGCGCGAAAATGGCGCTAACATGATTTTAGCAAACTACTTTAATGCGCTTGATGCCGTTGAAGATGCAAATGGTAATATTGTGTGTCGTAGCGCAGAGGCGCAAGCTGATGGCTGTGTACCTGTTAATATTATGGGCTTTGGCGCACCAAGCCAACAAGCCATTGATTACATAAACACAGTGTCTATTGGCGACTCCACCATTGAGCAAACTGTTGTATCAGCTTCGCTTGCAAACGGCGCTATTTTTGAGCTACCAGCCGGTTATGTAGGTATTGCTTTTGGCGCAGAGTATCGTAAAGAAGAAAGCGAAACGAACGAGCCAGATAACGCAGAAGGTACATTTTTTAACGCACTAGGCGAAGATAAAGGCTCGTTTAACGTGCGTGAAGTGTTTTTTGAAGCTTCAATGCCTATCTTAACTGATTTACCGCTTATTCAAGACTTAGTGTTTGATACCGCGGTACGCCATGCCGATTACAGTACTATTGGCGAAGCAACTAGCTGGAAACTAGGCCTTGATTGGACAGTAAACGACGAGCTACGCGTGCGTGTAACGCAATCTGCTGCCCTTAGAGCGCCTAATATTGGTGAAGTTTTTGGCGCACCTAGCCAAACTTTCTACAGTGTTGACGATCCATGTCGTGCTGAAAACCTAAATGACTTGTCAAACAGCACGACCCGCCGCGCTAACTGTGCCGCATTAGGTGTAGCAAATGATTTTAACTCAGACTACGATTCAGCGTCTTTAAATGGCTTAACAAGCGGTAACCGTAACGTAAAAGGTGAAGAGTCAACAAGTACAACGGTAGGTATTGTTTACCAACCAGAGTTTATTGACAACGCAGTATTAACTATCGATTACTGGGAAATTGAACTTGAAGATGCCATTGATACAATCAGCGCGCAAGATATTCTTGACCGCTGTGTAGACAGCACTACTGGCATCAACAACCAGTACTGTAATTTAATTACGCGCGATGCAAACAGCGAAATTTCGTTAATCCAAAACTCTGTATTAAACGTGGCGGGTCAAAAAGCATCGGGTGTTGATTTCGAACTAGGCTACGATTTTGAAGCCCTAGAAGGTAGCTTTAAAACACGTTTAATTGGTACTTACTTAATTGAACGAAAAGACTACCCTTTCCAAGATGATCCAAGCAACTTTATTGAAGCTGCAGGTACTTCTGGCGAAGCTAAATGGCAAGCAAATCTATCTGTAAGCTACTCAATTGACCGCTTTTTCAGCACTGTTGAAACACGCTTTATTGACGAAGTAGACCTTTATACAAATGTTGAACTTGCTCAAAACTCAAACCCTAATAGCAACATGAGCTACGGTAAATACTTTATTACCGATATGACTGTAGGTTACAGCTTCGATAGCGGTGTTGGCGTTAAAGTAGGTGTAGATAACCTATTTAACCGTGAACTACCATACGGTACACGCGGTACAGGCGCCGGTAGCGCAAGCTACGATAACATTGGCCGCTTTGGTTATGTAAGCTTTTCTTACAAGCTTTAATTTAAAGTGAATAATAGGCCAGGCAACGCGTGACCGGCCTATTTGTTATTTTATATTACTTAGCCAAACACATTGATACGGTTCAAGTTCAATTGTTAACTGCCCTTCCTCTATTGTTTTTCCTGACACTAAGTCAAACCACTGCTGAGTATTAATTAAATTTAAGTCAGCCAATAAAAGTGTTTGCGGTTTATCGCTAATATTAAATACACAAAAAATACTTTGTCTGCGGTCTATACTCTGGCGCCAAAAGCCAAATAATCCACCAGAAAGATGTAACGTAAACTGAGTGGCATTAGGATGGAATGCACGTTGTTTTTTACGCACACCTAATAAGTTTTTAATTGAAGTGAACACTTTGTGATGATGGCTGTATTTTTCGCCAATTGCGGCTAACAGTTTTGATTCTTGCCAACGATGGCGATTAATTGCCCTGTTGTGTTGCGAGTTTTCAAAACGCTCATAATCATTAGTTGTGGCAAGTAAACTATGAATATATAAGCCAGGTATCCCCTCAAGCGCGAACATAATGGCATGCGCGCACATAAAACGCTCAAAGCCAAATTTGTCAGGCCCATTATGTGTTCCTTGCATTGCATCAAATAACGCAATATTTAACTCATATGGTGTATGGGTGCCATCGTTACTGGTTCGCATTGAAACGCGACCACCAAATTGCATGGTTGTACTGACCAGCGACGCCACTTCAGTTGGCTGCAATAATCCCTCAATTGGACGAAGCCCTATACCATCATGAGACGCAATAAAATTAAAGTATGCGGTACCGTTTTGCGCAGGTGGCATGCTCATCATCCAATGCTTGAGTGCCGAACTATCACCACTTAATAAGGTATGCAGTAGTAACGGAGGTAAAGCAAAGTTATAAATAGCATGCGCTTCATTGGCATTACCAAAATACGACAGGTTTTCTTGGTTTGGTATGTTTGTCTCAGTGATGATCACCACACTTGGCTCAACATGCTCAATAAGTGTGCGCATTAGCCTAACGGCTTCGTGGGTTTGTGGCAGGTTGATACAACTTGTATTAAGTTGTTTCCATAAAAACGCCACTGCATCGAGCCTAAAAAGCCTCACACCGTTGTCTAAATAATGACGAATAATGCCTACAAACTCTTTCAAAACCTCCGGGTTCGCAAAATCAAAGTCAACTTGATCATGGCTAAACGTACACCATACATGCTTTTCACCACTGGGAGTTGTTACTGTATTGAGTAAAGACGATGTGCGCGGACGCACAACTTGGCTTAAATCATCGCTTAAACTTGCAGTTTTAAAGTAATCTTTGCCGGGGTGTAAATCATTTAAAAAATTTTCAAACCAAACACTTCGGCTAGAGCAATGGTTAATAACTAAATCAGCCATTAGCTTTACATCTTTAGCAATGCGTTTTATGTCTTCCCAATCACCTAACGACTCGTTGACTTGCACGTAGTTCATCACCGCAAACCCTTCGTCAGAACTATACGGGTAAAAGGGTAAAATATGCAGGGCGTTAATTTGCATATCGCACTGCTCTTTTATAAATCGATGCAAGGTTTTTAGTGGTGCTTCGATTGGGTTTGCTACCGCAAACTCAGTATCGTCGTGCTTTATAATCGAATCACCATAAGCAATCAGTACAATGTCTTGCTCATCCCATCGGTTAGTGTGTGGAGTTGGGTCGCGAAGTGGACTGTCACCTAAAATAATTTTAATGAGTTGCTGTGCAAACTCTGCTATCGATATAGGCAGCTCAACATCTTGGTAAATAATGTGTAGGTGCTGCTCTACTCGCTGTAAAAATAATTCATTCACTGTACTCACACGCGACTCCTTTAACCATTTTTATATTTATTTTATAACTTAACTGTATTCTTCGTTATCGAGCTCTACCGCCTCTTTTAAACGTTCAAATACATCAGGCATAGCCGATACCACTCGGTTCCAACTTGGTACAAATGGCGCTTCCATTGGGTTATCTAAAAAGTGTTGGCCTGCTTCCATAATGTTTTGTGCAAACATTTCTACGGCTTTTTCTTCTTGGTGAACATCCAGTGTTAGTCCGTTCATAAGCGCATCATTGTGGTAGGTTTCAATAAAATCTAAGCCAATTCGGTAGTACGTTGCTTTTAATGAACGAATAGTTTCGCTAGTAAATGTCACCCCTTGGGTAGCGAGTTTTCTAAATAATGCCTTCGTAATATCAATCGACATTTTAGACAAACCGGCACTTTGATCGTCAAGCGACAACGCTTGATGTTTGTGATCGTAGTTATCGGCAATATCTACTTGGCATAAACGGTTATGCGAGTAGTTTCGATACATTTCACTCAATACGCCTATTTCAAGCCCCCAGTCACTTGGAATACGAATATCGTTTAATACGTCGCGCCTAAACGAAAACTCACCCGCTAATGGGTACCTAAACGAATCCATATATTCAAGGTAGTCTGTATTACCTAAAATGGTTTTAAATGAGCGCAACAAAGGTGTGACTAATAAACGCGATACACGGCCATTAATTTTGCCGTTGGCTGTACGCGGGTAAAATCCTTTACAAAACTCGTAGTTAAAACGAGGGTGTGCAACCGGATAAATAAGACGTGCAAGTAAGCTTCTGTCATAGGTTAAAATATCGCAGTCATGAAGCGCTATAGACTCAACCTCGGCGGTTGCAAGCTTATAACCCATGCAATACCAAACGTTACGCCCTTTACCCAGCTCTCTTGGTGCAACGCCTAATTCTTGAAGCTCTTTATCAAGTGCTTGCAAACGTGGGCCGTCGTTCCACAACACTTTGTGATTTTGGTTTAACTCTTTAAAAAAACCAAGTGCATGGCGGTATTGCTGCTCATCGGCTCTATCTAAGCCAATTGTTATTTGCGACAAGTACGGCACTTCTCTTAACTCTTTTATTATATTTTGTAGTGCCGGACCTTCTAACTCGCTAAACAAAGAAGGGAGAATTAGCCCCATAGGGCGTTGTTTACTAAAGCTTATTAGCTCTTCTTCTAGTGCTTCAATCGGTCTATCTGCAATATTATGTAAAGTCGTGATAATGCCATTTTGATAAAAATCAGCCATGTGATTTTTGCTCCTCAATAGTATTTAAAATGCTGCTAATGCTTGGCAATGTTGTTATTTCTTCAACCCAGCCCTGCGGCGCGGGCGATTGAGAATAACGTGCCTTGTTATGCGATAATTTAACCGGCTTTTTACTGCTTGGGTTATTGATGATGATGGCGATATCAGCGTGTTCTAACATCTGCTTATCGTTGTCACTATCACCTAGGGCTATTACTGTGAGAGGCTTTCTAAAATGTTGGGTAAATTGTTTAACTAACCACTGCTGCGCAGCGCTTTTGTCGGTATTTTTAGCAATATGAATAAATCGGCCACCTATCTTTATTTCGTAGCCAAGTGCTGTTACGTCATTTACAAAGGTATCGAGTAATTCGTCACTGCCATACCAGTACAAAGGATCGGAGTAATCGCGTGTTTGAGCGCGCCTAGCTTGCGCATTGTTTAATCCGGTAAGCTCGCTTATTTTCTCGCTGCTTAACTCACTAAATAATTTATAGTGTGCTTTATATTGTGCATCTAATGAGTCTAAATCACTTAACAAGCTAGATAGCGGTGACGCTAACGCGTAACACCAATAACCTGCCACTTCTTTACAGCCTATTGGCTTAAGCTCAAAATAGTTTTGCGGTATAAATACTGCTGCGCCATTTTCAACAATAAAAGGTTGCTGAATGTTCAACTCGTTTTTTATTTCAACCACTTCGCAAAATGTTTTGCTGGTATTAAATACCACAGGAATGTGTGCGCTTTGTAACTGCTGAAGTAGCTCGCTTACATTGCTTGTGTTGTAATCTGTATGGTCGAGTAAAGTACCGTCTAAGTCAGTAAAAATAATAGGCTGTAGGGTATCATCACTTGTTAAGTGCATATTTACTATGTCGCGATTGCTATCAAGCTCAATGAGTGCGTTTGCTTTACGACTCAATGTATTTAAGTTTTCACGCGTTATACGCTCAAAATGAGAAATAAAATAAACTAACTGCTCGTCTGTCATCGTGCCTGTACCAACACCACTTTTAGCTATTAGCTTTTGTTCTTGCTCTTTTCGCCACGTAAAAACATCTGAAAAGCTAGGCGCTTTGAGCATGATTTTATAATCTATTTTATTAAAAATAGATTTATATTCGTTTGCTAAGCAGCTATTTATACAACGACGCCACACACCTTCTTTATCACTTAATTGTTCTAATTCATTCAGAGGTTCGCTTAGTGAAAATAGCGGCTGTGGCTCGCTTCCTACACACCACCCTTCTAAAAACACAATATCAACAGGCGCTAAATTTTTAACCCAATCTTGCTCTGCAACGCAGTCGTCTTGGTGTTTGTTAAAACGCGGTAATGCTACGCCCACCTCGCCAGCTAATAACTGAGTAATTGTTTTATTCATCAGGTCGGTATCGTGTGTACCGGGTACGCCACGTGTTACAAATAAAGGATGTACGTCTTGAGCTAGTTGCTTACGGCTTTCTTTACCTAGATAAAAATCGTCGATTGATAAAGCGACCGTATTTAACGACGTATTGTTGCTAAACCACGTGACTAAAAAGTCTGCAAGAGTTGTTTTGCCGGAGCCTTGGCAACCATTAATGCCAACAAAAAGAGGAGTTGATGATTTTTTTGATTCGAGAATGTCATGCGCAAGAGGTACAAAGTACTGCTCACTTAAATATTGATACTTTAAAGGCAGTTGATGCTTTGCTAAAAACGGGGTTATATCCACAATATTGGCCTCTGACATAGTAACTCCTTAAATACATAGTGTTCAGAGTACTAAATGCAGGGACTAGACCAACATTATTTTTATAACCTTTTTAATAGGTTATAAAAAAGGCGCGTTTAAAACGCGCCAAATTGGTGCAAATATTTTAACTAATGTTCAAAGTTAAGCAGCGGTTTGCTCTACTTTGGGGAGTACTAAATTAAGCACTATACCTAAAACGGCACACAAGCTAACGCCCTCTAAACTAAATTGACTGCTACCTATGTGCATACCGCCAATGCCACACACTAAAATAAGGGCAACAATACTTAAGTTACGAGGCGCTGTTAAATCATCACCCGACTTAACCAACGTATTGAGTCCAACGACCGCAATCGAACCAAATAATAAAATCATAATACCGCCCATCACAGGCACCGGTATGGTTTGTAACCCAGCTCCCATTTTTGCAATAAACGCCAGAGCAATAGCAATAATAGCGGTCCACATCATTACTTTTGGATTAAAGTTTTTAGTTAACATTACCGCGCCAGTCACCTCTGAATACGTCGTGTTTGGCGGGCCTCCAAATAACGACGCCGCAGATGTTGCTAATCCATCACCAAACAAAGTACGGTGCAGACCTGGCTTTTTTAAAAAGTCTTTTTTAGTCACTTGGCTTATAGCCATCATATCGCCTATATGCTCAATAGCTGGCGCAATGGCCACAGGCACCATAAACAAAATAGCCTGCCATTTAAACTCTGGCAGTGTAAAGTTTGGAATAGCAAACCAGTGTGCATTACTTACCGCATCAAACTGCACTACGCCCAACGCAAGCGATAAACCATAGCCCGATATTACGCCTGCCAATATAGGAATTAACTTAAATACTCCTTTACCCCACACGGCAAAAATAAGCGTTACCACAAGTGAAAACATGGAAATTAAAATAGCACTGTTGTAATCAATTAGCTGAACGCTGCCATCACCTGTTTTACCCATTGCCATATTAACTGCAACAGGCGCAAGCGCTAAACCTATCACCATAATAACGGGGCCAACAACAACCGGTGGTAAAATTTTATGAAGAGTCGCCACACCTTTAAATTTAACTAACAAACCTAACAACATATAAGCAACGCCAGCGGCCATTAATCCGCCCATCGTAGCGGGTACGCCCCACATTTGTACACCTGCAATAATGGGAGCTATAAACGCAAACGAAGAGGCTAAAAATATTGGTACCTGCCCTTTAGTCACTAATTGAAATAGTAATGTGCCAACACCTGCAGTAAACAG
The DNA here is from genome assembly GCF_002632075.1 of Pseudoalteromonas sp. ESRF-bin5. Taxonomy (NCBI): domain Bacteria; kingdom Pseudomonadati; phylum Pseudomonadota; class Gammaproteobacteria; order Alteromonadales; family Pseudoalteromonadaceae; genus Pseudoalteromonas; species Pseudoalteromonas sp. ESRF-bin5. The sequence goes on from NZ_NTLW01000166.1 coordinate 15,335, forward strand.
TGCCACACTAGGATCGAGTCCCGTTAATAACGGCACCAATACCAATGCACCAAATGCAACAAATAGCATTTGTGCGCCGGTTAAAATTGTCTTAATTGAAAACGTTGCGTTACTTTTCACTACACACTCCTAAATTTAAACATTGCTTTTTGCAGTTATAAAGTAATAAACAAACACGAAAAAGGCCTTCCTCAGAAAGCCTCTTTAATGATTGCATTGCCCCTAACGCGAAACACAATTAACGCTAATTAATGACGACTACACCGTACCAAATATTTTATCACCCGCATCACCTAAACCAGGCACTATATATCCTTTTTCGTTTAAGTGGCTATCTACCGCTGCGGTAAATATTTCTACATCAGGGTGAGCTGCTAACGTTTTTTCTACCCCTTCAGGGGCTGCAACTAACACTATAACTTTGATTTCTTTACAGCCCGCTTTTTTTAACATGTCTATTGTGGCAATCATCGAGCCACCTGTTGCAAGCATCGGGTCAATAACCAAGCTAAGACGTTGTTCAATGTTACCAACCAACTTCTCAAAATAAGGAATTGGCTCAAGCGTTTCTTCGTTGCGTTGAAGGCCAACTACGCTCACTTTAGCCGCAGGCAACAACTGCATAACACCATCCATCATACCTAAACCTGCACGTAAGATAGGCACCACTGTAATTTTTTTACCTTTAATATGCTGTACGTTAAGTTTGTTGCCATCCCAACTGGTTATTTCATTGTCTTCAAGGGAAATATTTTTCGTTGCTTCGTACGTTAATAATGTGCCAACTTCTGAGCACAGCTCACGAAAGCTTTTAGTGCTAATTCCGAAAGCGCGCATTAAGCCTAATTTATGTTGAACAAGTGGATGAGTAATAACGTGAATAGCCATGATGAAAACCTACTTAGACAATAATTAGCGATATTTTATATTAAAAATGATCATTTGACCTGTAGTTTTAAACCAATTCTCATACATTGTGCGCAAATATATGTGTTTGTTTGATATTTATGCACAACACAATTGTAAAAGTTCAGCTGTTGGTTTTAAACCAACTCACAACTTGGTCATGCATATAACTATTTATTTTGTAATGTTCCGGACTCCAGCCGGCTAAAAAGCGATAAAAATCAGCCCACGAAGCAGGCCACAACGCTTTCCATTCCTTTTTTACCGCTTGAGCAGGTATATTAGGTTGATACTGAGTTAGCGCATGTTCTAACTCATAAAAATAATAGGTAAGTTCGCTTGTTGCATGAGCATGTAATTCTTCACAGCTATAGCAGCTCGTCATAAAATACATAACATCGACTATACCAACGCCAGCGCCTGTGTACTGAAAGTCGTAACCACGTATTTCATTATTTGAATTAACGGCAAAATTGGCCACTTTAGCATCGCCATGTAGTAACGTTTTATACTTAGGGTGTTCTAACTGGTAAGCTAATTTTTTAGCTGCCGCTTTTATATCAAACTGATTATTAGGGTTTGAAACAAGCGCGTTAAATTCATCTGGCCGGGTATTTAAATGCCAATAACACCCTTGCTCCCACAAATCATCATGCTGCTTATTTAAATTAAACGCATGAAAGTGAGCAAGCCACTTTAATATTGGCTTTATATGCAACGAGCTGGCTTGCGTAAACCCAAACTGAGTAAAATTTTTAAATACCAGCGCATACTCATCGCCACAATTAATAGCACTCACACATTCAATACTGCTTGCTGTTTTAGGTAAATGCTGGCTGTAATGCTTATAAAAGTTATATTCAACATTATAAGACTGCTGCTTTCTTTTTAATGCAAATTCGCTTTGCTTAATTTTTGGATGGTTTATGTGGCTGGGTATTCTAATCGCCTTAATAACACAAGGCACATTATCAAGCCTGCACTCAATAATACTGCCACACCCGCTCCAAAGCGAAGTAAGTGTTGCACCTATTTCAATGTGTTTAAAGTGAGGCTGTAATAAGGAAAGGTAAAATGCCATAGCTGTATTAAGTAATTAATTTTTTGTAGTTTAGCATTAGACGGTATTATTAGTGAAAGTACTTAATTAAACCCAATGCTTTAACAAGCCCACAGCTTTTATTTTTAAATGGCACCAATTTTTAATTTTTTAGTTGTACTTCTCGCTGTCGCATATACATGGCATCTATAATCGAAAAAAGTGCTTTAACATCAATGGTGCTTCCTTGAGATTTAATGCCCCCATCTTTTCCTATTAAAGTAACGGTATTGTTTTTTAGTTGATATTGCTGCCTAACATTTGACATGAACGACTCGGATAACCGACCAGAATAGTTAGTTAAAGCCTCACTTTCTTTCAAAATAAACCAAACTATGTGTCGGTCATTAATCCCTTCTGAACTGTGTTTCATTAGGCTTAATACGTGCTCAGTATCTGTAGGTTTATTTAATATAATCAAGCGATTTTCCCATCGTAAACTGGATAAGTCATTCAATGGAATACTTTCACTGGCATTCGAAAACACGCTGAATACGAGTAAGAAAAGGTATTTGAGATATTTCATAACATAGCCTAAAAATAGAATGTATAAGTAAAATACGTTCTATTTAGCTTTGCGGTTTTGCTTATTTTATTTTTTAGCGTTTATTGCTGTAGAGTATTTGTATGGGTATCGTTGTTGTTTTTGTTTTAACCCGCTTAAAGTGCAAAATTTATAATAAGTGTCTTGTTAATTTTTCTATTGTAGACGTGTTTTATCTTCAGCAACAAATTAGCATCTAACAGCGCTCTAGCTGACACTGTTCTGTCACGCCAAGCATAAAACCCACTACGCGAAACATTAAGCCAAGAACACAAGTATTTTACACCTAAGGCTTGTCCGAATTTTTGGATGAATCCAAATCGTTCTGATGTACTTCCGCCAGATACCGTTGCCACTTTTTTAGCAGGTCATTCTCCTGCTTAAGACGCTCATTTTTTTTCTTAAGCTTTTGAATGTTATCCAGCTATTTTTTTGTTGGGAATTTACTCATTGTTTCATTGTTGCTTTGATAGCGCGGTACGTTTTTAAACTTACCTACTCGATACTCTTTTCGCTGTAGTGGCATAGTTAATTTGGCCACCCATTAAGAAAGAAATGTTATGCTAATAAGCATACAAATTTGGGTGAAAAAATGACGAAATTAAAACGCGCAACGTATTCTGCGGCAATCAAGTTAGAAACAGCTCAGCTTGTAGTTGACCAAAGTTATACTCAAGAAGAAGCAGCCAAAGCGATGGGGGTGGGTAAATCAACCGTCAGTAAGTGGGTTACTCAATTAAAGCAAGAGCGGAATGGCCAGACACCATCTGCTTCACCAATGAC
>NZ_NTLW01000219.1:0-21197 GCF_002632075.1 Pseudoalteromonas sp. ESRF-bin5
AACTAAAACTGTTTGCTGGACTCGCATTTTTACGTGGCTTTGGTATATACTGTGCGCGTAGATAAAAAGGTTTATCTACGGTTATTAACATCATTGCCAATTGTAGTACTTAATTGATTTCCAACTGAATACAATTATGTACTGTAATTGGTACTTTGATGGAACACTTATTTAGATTTAAAGGATATTTTAAGTGCAAGCAATTATAAAAGAATTTCAACTAGGTCAACACACTGTAACCCTAGAAACAGGTGCAATCGCACGTCAAGCAGACGGCGCAGTACTAGCAAGCATTGGCGATACGTCAGTACTAGTAACGGTTGTTGGTAAGCGTGAAGCACAGCCAGGTCAAGACTTCTTCCCACTAACAGTTAACTACCAAGAGCGTATGTACGCTGCAGGTCGTATCCCAGGTGGTTTCCTTAAGCGTGAAGGTCGTCCTAACGATGGCGAAACACTAATTGCACGTCTTATTGACCGTCCAATTCGTCCACTTTTCCCAAATGGTTTTGTAAACGAAGTACAAGTTATTGCAACTGTTGTATCTGTAAACCCTGAAATCCAACCTGATATGGTTGCGATGATTGGTACATCAGCAGCACTTGCTATCTCTGGCATCCCGTTCAGCGGTCCAATTGGTGCAGCTCGTGTTGGTTACATTGGTGGCGAATACGTTCTTAACCCAACGTTAAAAGAACTTGAAGAGAGCCAACTTGATTTAGTTGTTGCTGGTACTGACAACGCAGTACTTATGGTTGAATCAGAAGCAGACGTACTTGCTGAAGACGTAATGCTAGGCGCGGTTGTATACGGCCATGAGCAATCACAGTCTATCATCAATGCTATTAACGAATTTAAAGCAGAAGCAGGCAAGCCTACTTGGGATTGGACTGCACCTGAGAAAAACGTATCGCTTGAAGAGAAAGTAGCTGAACTTGCTGCTGATAAAGTAGGCGAAGCTTACCGTATTACTGATAAAGTAGCGCGTAAAGAAGCACTTGGCGTAGCTAAAGATGCAGTTATCGAAGCACTTTCAAGCGAGCTTGCTGAAGGCGAAACGCTTGATAAGCAAGAAGTGGGTAAAGTATTCGGTTCACTTGAGAAGAAAATTGTTCGTGGCCGTATCGCTGCAGGCGAAAAACGTATCGATGGTCGCGAACCAGATATGATCCGTGCACTAGACGTAATGACTGGCGTATTACCGCGTACTCACGGTTCTGCTATCTTCACACGTGGTGAAACACAAGCATTAGTAACAGCAACGCTTGGTACAGAACGTGATTCACAGTTAATCGACGATTTAACGGGCACGCACAAAAACCACTTTATGCTTAACTACAACTTCCCTCCATTCTGTGTAGGTGAAACTGGTTTTGTTGGTTCTCCTAAGCGTCGTGAAATTGGCCACGGTAACCTAGCTAAGCGTGGTATCCAAGCAGTAATGCCAACATTGACTGACTTCCCATATTCAATCCGTGTTGTATCTGAAATCACTGAATCAAACGGTTCATCTTCAATGGCGTCTGTGTGTGGTACATCACTAGCACTTATGAACGCGGGTGTTCCAATTAAAGCTTCTGTTGCAGGTATTGCGATGGGTCTAGTTAAAGAAGACGAGAAATTCGTTGTTCTTTCTGACATCTTAGGTGATGAAGATCATTTAGGTGACATGGACTTTAAAGTAGCAGGTACTACTAACGGTATTACTGCATTGCAAATGGATATCAAGATTGAAGGTATCACACAAGAAATCATGCAAATTGCGCTTAAACAAGCAAAAGCAGCACGTTTACACATATTAGAAGTGATGGACGAAGCGATTTCTGCTCCTTCTGAAGAGCTTTCAATGTTTGCTCCGCGCATTTACACAATGAAAATTCCACAGAAGAAAATTGCTGAAGTTATTGGTAAAGGTGGCGCTACTATTCGTCAACTTACTGAAGAAACAGGCACAACAATTGAAATCGGTGATGACGGTACAATTAAAATTGCCGCTACTGACGGTGAAAGCGCTGCAAATGCAATCAGCCGTATTGAGCAATTAACAGCAGAACTTGAAGTAGGTACTATCTACGAAGGTAAAGTTGTACGTATTGTAGACTTCGGTGCGTTTGTAAATATTCTTCCTGGTAAAGATGGTTTAGTGCATATTTCTCAAATTAGCACAGAGCGCGTTAATAACGTTGCTGATCACCTTAGCGAAGGTCAAGAAGTTAAAGTTAAAGTACTAGAAGTAGACCGTCAAGGCCGTGTACGTCTTAGTATTAAAGAAGCAATGGAATCAGCTGCGCCAGCGGCAGATACGTCAACTGACGCTTAATTGCTAATACTCAATCCAGATATTTTCTGGATAATATAAAAGGGGGCTGTTTAGCCCCTTTTTTTATGCTTTAATGAGGGACTTGAATTTAAACAAAGATTATTCAAGGAAGCTAAATTACTTGCGATGATACATAGTGTATGTGCAACTATGAACCAAATCATTCGTCGTCAGTCATAAGGCTACCAACCTTGGTATTAAGGATTTTAATGATTTTCAAACACATTGCTTTGGCGTCTTTTGCTATTTTGTCTTTAAGCGCTTGCCAAACAACAACCCAATCAGAATCAGCACCTGTAGTAAACGTGCCTTTCACTGCGCCCTTAGCGTCTGATTTTCGCAGTGAAATAGCTATTGCACGTTATTCAGAATTGCTTAATAGAGCTGATTTAACACCAGAGCAACAAGCAAAGTTATATTACGATCGCGGAGTGCTGTTTGATAGTTTAGGCATGACCACTTTATCGCGTATTGACTTTAACCGTGCGGTAAAACTTAAGCCTGATTTAGCTGAGGTGTATAATTTTTTAGGTATTCAACACACATTAATGCAGCAATATGAAAAAGCATATGAGCTTTTTGATTCTGCGTTAGAGCTAGATGAAGAACACGAATACGCTTACTTAAACCGCGGTATTGCGCTTTATTATGGTGATAGGCCCAGTATTGCAAAAACAGACTTCAGTCAATTTTTAGCGCGTTCTCCTAACGACCCTTATCGCGTATTGTGGGTGTATTTAGCACAAGCTAAATTAGACAAAGATTCAGCAGTTGCGGAGCTAAAAACTAACTCTAAAGCGCTTGATGACTCGCAATGGGCATATCAGTTAATCTCACTTTTTGCGGGTGATATGAGTGAACATACATTTTTATCTGGTGTAAGCGATGGCGTTAAGTCAGAGCAAGAATATGCCCAACGTTTGTGCGAAGCTTATTTTTACTTAGCAAAGCTACACCAAGCAGCGGGTGATACCTATGTTGCCGCTGATTATTTTAGATTGGCGCTATCTACTAATGTACATGAGTTTATAGAATATAAATATGCTCGCTTAGAGCTTGAACTTTTAATGGAAGCAGACGCAAGTTAGTGTGTTAAAAACAACATTAGCATTACTTTTTAGCTTGTTGGTTGCAGGGTCGAGCAACAGCTATGGTGGTATTGGCTTTTGGCAGGTTTTAAATGCCAAAGCCGAACCGCTACAATTATATTGGCAGTTTCCTCGCTACTTTTTAGCAAATATAAATAAACTGCCTAAAAATACTCTTGGCCTACTTGCTAGGCATCACATACCTTCTGCTCAATATGAGTATTCTTTACACCTGATCAAAAAAGACCAAGCTGAAGCAGCGAAATTATTTTGGCGACTGAGTTTACCAAAAATAAATAATTTTCAGCTGGCCAAGTTAGCCGAGCAATTACTTGTTAATAAGCAGTGGGACGATCTTAAATTTTTAAACACGTTAGGCTACCTAGAGCCTGGTTTTGTATTAAATCACCTTAACTTACACAATGGTGTTATTCACACACAGATCCCCGAACCATTTTTGCACTCATTGGACTTTTTATCGTTAAATTCTACTATTGCGGTAAATAGAAAATGCCAGTTTAATGTTTTAACGATGAGCGATCATCGAAGTGGACTTTATAAGTTATCGGCATTAATCAAAACTTATAATAAAAATCCGGAGCCAAGACAGGACACTTTTTGCTTTAGTAAGCCCGTGTATGTGGGTGGTGCTTTAAAGTGCAATAATAGCATGAGCGAAGCGGCTAATTGTGATTGGCAATCTACTTTAATAAATAAACAATTTTTAAGAAAATTTGATTTTGTTGTAATGATGCCCAAATATGGAAGTGCTAATGTTAGCCGAGGAATTATGCAATTAAATTCAGATGCCAATTATGGGATTTTCTTGCATGAGCTAATGCACTTTAATGGCTTTGAAGATGAGTATGTTTTACCCAAAGCTAAGCAGGCTTGGTTGTGTAAAATGAGAGGCTTAGTTGCTCCTAACTTGTATATTGCACAAAAAGATGAAAAATCACCAAAAGGTTGGCATAGAAGTAAAAGCTGCCAGAGTGGCGGTGTAGCCTACAAACCAAGTAAAGACTGGTCAATTCTAGAATATCAACAGATAAAGCTCTCTGATCAATACAGGGCCCTTTGGTTAGCACATATAGATAAAATTAAGCGTTAATATGTCTATAACCATTGGTTTTTAAGTCCCTATTTTCTCACTTAAAATTAACTCAACATGCTTCGCTTTTTATAGACAAAATATCTGTTATTGAGTATAACTATTACCATTAATGTCGTTTAAAAACAGGCAGTAAAAGCATCACTTAATGTATAAAAGTGGCGCCCTGATAAACTTATGATTATAAAAGGCCCTACATTATGACTTTGCTCTGGATACCCTTGTTATCCTTGATTGGCAGTGTTATTTCTGCATTCACAGGCAAACTTTCTCGCAATCAAAGTACATTTGCTACTGTGCTTGCACCGTTAACCGCTTTGGGGATTACTTTATACCATGCACCTGCGGTTCTTGCCGGTGAAACTATCCGCTATTCCTTAGCGTGGATCCCCTCTATTGGTCTTGATTTATCGCTTCGTATAGACGGTTTAAGCCTCTTGTTTATGTTTATGATATTAGGCATTGGTTTGCTTGTTATTGTATATACACGTTATTACCTCAGCGCCAATGACTCAATGGCTAAGCTTTATAGCTACTTAATGTTATTTATGACAGCAATGCTAGGCATTGTTATGTCTAATAACGTTATACAGCTATGGCTATTCTGGGAATTAACCAGTATCAGTTCTTTTTTATTGATAAGTTATTGGTGGCATAAATCTGAAGCGCGTAAGGGCGCGCGAATGGCTTTAGCCGTAACAGGGGCGGGTGGTTTAGCACTACTTGGCGGGTTAATGTTGCTAGGTGATATTGTTGGCAGTTATGACTTAGATGTTATTTTGGCAAGTAAAGCCATTATTCAATCCCATGATTTATACGAGTTAGCACTTGTTTTAGTATTGCTGGGTGCATTTACTAAATCGGCTCAGTTTCCGTTTCATTTTTGGTTACCTCATGCAATGGCTGCCCCTACGCCCGTTAGCGCTTACTTGCACTCAGCAACGATGGTTAAAGCCGGTATCTTTTTACTTGCGCGCTTTTATCCAGCTTTAGCTGGAACCGAAATGTGGTTTTTATTAGTTGGTTTAACTGGCTTAGCTACATTGTTATTTGGTGCTTACATAGCGTTATTTAAGCACGATTTAAAGGGTTTACTTGCGTATTCGACAATTAGCCATTTAGGTTTGATCACGCTATTGCTTGGCCTTGATACCGAGCTTGCAACGGTTGCAGCCATATTTCATATAATTAACCACGCAACATTTAAAGCGTCGTTATTTATGGCTACCGGTATTATTGACCATGAAACAGGCACGCGTGATATGCGTAAACTTAATGGTATGTGGCGGTTTATGCCTTATACCGCAACTCTTGCAATGGTTGCTGCTGCAGCTATGGCGGGCGTACCTCTACTCAATGGTTTCTTATCGAAAGAAATGTTTTTTGCCGAAACACTACATCAACAAGTACTTGGATCTATGTCATGGTTAATACCGGTACTTGCGACGGTGGCAGGTGCATTTGCAGTAGCCTATTCAGCACGCTTTATTCACGATGTATTTTTTAACGGCGACCCAATAGACTTGCCTAGAACACCGCATGAACCACCACGTTATATGCGTGTGCCAATAGAAATACTGGTTGTGCTATGTATTTTGGTGGGTATTTTCCCAAGCTTTACTGTTGATAGTATTTTATCTGCGGCGTCATTAGCGGTGTTAGGGGAAGCGATGCCAGAGTACAAGTTAACAATTTGGCATGGTTTTAATCTACCGTTACTGATGAGTGCAATGGCCGTTGTAGGTGGTTTGTTTATTTACGTGAATCGCAAATATTTATTTCAATTTCAGGCTTCACTGCCCACATTAAATGCTAAAAAAACCTTTGAACGTGCAGTGCTGAGTGTAGTTGCATGGTGTCAGAGCAAGATTAACAGCACTGAAAATGGTTCTTTACAGCGCTATTTGGTTATTATGCTGGGTGTCGTATTACTTTGTGCCGGTTGGCCATTATTTGAAATGCAACAATTAGCTGGCAGTATGCCGCGCACACCTGTTGATGTGCATAATGCGATTGGTGCTGGTTTATTAATAATTGGCGCAATAGCCACCGTTATTTGGCACAGATCGAGAATGGTCGCATTGTTGATGCTGTCTATTGTAGGCTTAATGGTGTCGGTTTTATTCACTCGTTTTTCTGCGCCAGATTTAGCGTTAACTCAGCTTACTGTTGAGGTGGCCACTATTATATTGCTTATGCTTGCGTTGTTCTTTTTACCTCAACATACGCCTAAAGAGTCTAGCTCGTTGCGAGTACTGCGCGACTTAGGAATTGCCTCTACTATTGGTGTAGTGGTTGCGAGTATTTGTTATGCGATATTAACGCGTCCATTAAATTCTATTTCTGATTACTTTGTCGCTAATGCCAAAACAGGTGGTGGCGGTACAAATGTGGTTAACGTTATTTTGGTCGACTTTAGGGGATTTGACACCCTAGGTGAAATAACGGTACTGGGTATAGCCGCATTAGGGATATTTAAAGTGCTTTCACGTATTCCATTATTTATGCCTGCCAGTGATAGCGAAGGACGTCCATGGGCGCGTGAGCGTTACCCAATATTACTTGCAAGTATTTCACAAAGCTTATTGCCGTTGGCGTTGTTAGTATCAGCGTATATATTCTTGCGTGGTCACAACTTACCAGGCGGTGGTTTTATTGCTGGTTTGGTTACGTCAATTGCTTTCATCTTGCAGTACATGGCACATGGCTCTAACTGGATCACCGAGCGTTTTGACATCAACTACCGTAAAATTATTGCCTCGGGGATAGGTATCGCAATGTTTACTGGTGTAGGCAGCTGGTTCTTCGGTAGGCCATTTTTAACCACGTGGTTTGATTACTTTGATATTCCGTTTGTAGGTAAAACAGAACTTGCTAGTGCAATTGTGTTTGACCTTGGCGTGTACCTCACCGTAGTAGGTGCAACATTAATGATTTTAGCTAGTTTGGGTAATATGACTTCCGATGCCCCTAAAAAAGAGGTGAATATTTAATGGAGCTATTATACGCATCGTGCGTTGGTGTATTAGTTAGCTGCGGTATATTTTTACTGTTGAGAGCACGGACGTTTCCTGTAGTACTGGGTCTTACCATGATTTCGTATGCAGTAAACTTATTTTTATTTTCATCGGGGCGTTTAACTATAAATAAAGCAGTGGTACTTGGTACCGGGGCAGATTACGCAGATCCACTTCCTCAAGCCTTGGTTTTAACCGCAATTGTAATTGGTTTTGCAATGACAGCATTTGTGGTTATTTTGGCTATTCGTGGACGTGCTGATTTAGGGAGCGATCATGTTGATGGAAGCCCAGTTAAATCAGCTGCTGTAGTTAAGGAGCAAAAATGATTCAACATTTAGCATCCTTACCTATTTTATTACCTATGCTTGCAGCGGTTATTTTGTTACTTCCACCGTGTGGTAAAAGTGTAAAAATTCGCCGTTACGCATCAAATGCTATGGCGCTTATTACGTTTGCCGTTAGTGTGTTTTTATTAATGCATATTTACAATACGGGTATCAGTGTTTATGCCATTGGTGATTGGTCGGCCCCTTTTGGGATAGTACTTGTGGCCGACAATTTATCAACATTACTCGTAGCGCTAACCTCGTTTTTAGGGCTTGGGGCCATTTTATATGGCAGTGCGGGCGATGATGAAAAAGGAAGCTTTTATCACCCACTTGTTCATTTTTTAGTATTGGGTGTTAACGGCGCTTTTTTAACGGGTGATTTGTTTAACCTGTTTGTATTTTTTGAAGTTTTACTTATTGCATCGTATGCATTACTTATGCACGGTGGCGACAAACAAAACACACGTGCAGCGCTACAATATGTCATTTTAAATTTAGTGGGCTCAAGTGTATTTTTAATAGGTTTAGGTATTTTATATGGCGTATTAGGTACATTGAATATAGCTGATATGGCGCAAAAGGTATCACAGCTTAATGGTGACGATGTATTTATTGCTAAAGCCGGTGGTTTATTACTACTTATTGTATTTGCTTTAAAAGGTGCATTATTGCCCCTACATTTATGGCTTCCAAATACCTATGCAAGCGCTAAACCTGTTGTTGCAGCCTTATTTGCTATTATGACTAAGGTGGGCGTTTATGCCATGCTGCGTGTTTACACCGTGATATTTGGTGAACAGGCGGGTGCACTTGAGCACATGGTACAACCTTGGCTTTGGGGATTAGCAATTGCCACTATTATCGTCGGAGCTATGGGCGCAATAGCCGCGCAAGACTTGCGTAAGTTAACTGCTAATTTAGTGTTAGTGTCGGTAGGTACATTAGTTGCGTTAGTGGCTTTACAAAATGTAAATGCAACGGCTGCATTATTGTATTACTTAGTGCATTCAACATTAGTGAGTGCCGCGTTATTTTTATTAGCCGACTTAATTGCTAAGCAACGTGGAAAAGTTGCCGACAGGCTTGTTGGTGGGCGTGCAGTTAAACAGCCGCTTTTACTTGGGGCATGTTTTGTTGTTGCCGCTTTAACAGTAGTAGGTATGCCGCCGTTATCTGGCTTTGTTGGTAAAATATGGATACTAAAATCAACTTTAAATAGTGAGCAGGCCTTAGTATTTTGGCCCGTTTATTTAATAACAAGCTTTGCATTGCTAGTTGCACTTTCTCGTGCGGGTACAAGCTTGTTTTGGGAAAGAAAAGATAAACGCAGCGAAAGCCCAGACTGCGCTGATGCAAACCCATTACAAGTTACGGTAATTATAGGGTTACTCGCATGTTCGCCATTATTAGTTATTTTTGGCGGGCCGATTAGCGAATACATGGTAGGTGCTGCTACGCAATTACATGATATTAGCGGTGGCATAAATGCTGTACTAAAAGGAGGCATGTAATGAGACTGCAAGCCCGTTTTCGTTGGTTACCAACACCATTTCGTAGCTTATTTTTGTTTATAGTATGGTTGTTGCTCAATAATAGTGTTTCGGTTGGTCATATTGTACTGGCAACATTTTTTGCTATTTTTATTCCTATTTTAAGCTTCTCGTTTAGAGATCCTCAGCCGCTTATATTAAAGCCAGGGCTAGCTCTAAAACAATTTTTAATTGTACTTTACGATATTATTGTAGCTAACTTACAGGTTGCGTTATTAATTGTTGGGCCTTCCAAAAAATTACGCCCCGCATTTATTAAAGTCCCCTTAGACTTAACACACGATATGCCGATTACAATTTTAGCAAGCAGTGTGTCGTTAACACCCGGTACTGTCAGTGCGGAGGTGTATCCTATTCCTGAATCGTTAGCACAGGGCGAGGAAATGACACAGCGTTATTTGCTCATACATGTACTTGACCTTGATAACGAAGCTGAGCTTATCAAGCATATTAAAAAGCGTTACGAAGCTCCACTAAAGGAGATATTTCAATGTTAGATACCGTATTACTTATCGTTTTTGCCATGATAGGGCTCTCTTTATTACTTAATTTGTGGCGCCTTATTATAGGGCCTTCGATTCCTGATAGAGTTTTAGCCCTTGATACTATGTATATTAATGTTATTGCACTTATTGTTTTATACAGCATAAGTATGGGAACAGGCTTGTATTTTGAGGCTGCATTGTTGATAGCCATGTTAGGGTTTGTGAGTACTGTTGCGGTGTGTAAGTATTTACTACGTGGCGATATAATTGAATAGGGTGGCAAGATGATTAGCGAGTGGGTTGTATCAATTTTATTGTTATTTGGCGGCACGTTTATTTTAATTGGCTCGTTAGGCTTATTAAAACTGCCCGATTTTTTTATGCGTTTACATGGCCCAACAAAGGCCACCACTTTAGGTATGGCAAGTATATTAATTGCCGCCATGGTATTTTTTGCAAACTCTGAAACGGGTTTAAGTGTTAAGGAAATATTGATCACTATATTTCTATTAATTACCGCCCCAATAAGTGGCTATATGTTAATTAAGTCGGCTATTCATCACAAACTTAAGCCAAAAGAGGGAACCAAAGGCCTAGACAACATTGAAGATGATTAAGCTTTATTAATTATTACACTATCTGGGTAGTGTAATACCAATGAGCGTTCTTAAACCGAATAAAGAAATTTATTCGGTTTTTTGTTATTAAAGAAGTCGTTAACGCTTTTATTTAAGAGTGATTAATTGAGCTTGAGAACATAATTGCACGTATTAAGCCTTACAAATTGACAAGAAACTTTAAATTTTATGAATAACATAAACCCAAAAAAATTACTCAATAGTAAATGGACTGCAACGCCCGCTATCAATAAAGAAAAGCACTTTGTAATTGTGGAGGTAGAGTACGATGAAGAAGCTAACGTGATAGCGTGTATTACTGAGTCTGTGTTTTCTAAAAACCAATACCCCATTAGTTGGCGCGATCTCAAAAACACAGAAAAATGGCGTCAAGGCTGGAAATAATTTTAATAAATTTATATAAATCAATGGATTGAACTTTAAATGTATAGTTAAAGTAGTTTAAAACCATCAATTTTAGGGAAGATGAGATTGATAAAAAGTAATACCAACAATAAAAAACCAGCATTTAGCTGGTTTACAAAAGTGTTTAGCTAACAGCTATTTTTCATCTGCGTATTTTACGCGAATCTTACTTTTATCAACGGTTAATTGATTAAGTGCTTTAATAGCGCTTTTGCTTTCAATATCGTTTGGCATTTCTACAAAGGCAAATCCTTTAGATTGGCCAGTTTCTTTATCGAGTACTAAGTTACAGGTAGTCACTTTGCCGTGCGCTGAAAACAGTGTACGAAGATCTTGCTCTGATGTAGTGCGAGATAAGTTACGAACTAATAATTTCATATTTAACCTAAATAATGGTATCGGGTAGATTATCTCAAGTAACTTGGTTTTAACCTAATTATATTTTTAGCATCGTTACTTCTATTAGTTTAAAACACTTAACTAGCCCTTAAAGCGAATAATGAGTTATTGGTAATAAATAACTAGTTATTAAAATCAATAATTGGTAAGTTGTATTTTTAAAAGTTTACTTACCATTAACGTGTTGGGCTGGTTTGTTATGTCGATATTTCGTTTGAGTGTATTAAATATCTATACTGTGTGCTTTTTAAGTTTTTCATTATTGGGCTGTGGGAGTTCAAGTTCGAAAAATGAGTCGGTCAGCTCTGAGCTGTCGGTACAATCTGCCGCAATTATCAGTGGTGAAATATCAGCAAATATAGAAAACAATCGTCAAAGTGCAGTTGTGGGTGAGCTTTCTATAACAGATGAGCAAGCTGGTGAGGCGGTGTTTATTGCTCAGACGAGCAGTCAAACACGTTATGGTATATTTAATCTTTCAAGCAATGGTAGTTGGTCTTACACCTTGGACCTCGCTAACACAAACGTGACCGCTTTAGATATAGGTGACACATTACTTGATGAAATAGTAATTAGCTCTGCGGATGGCACTAAAGCGACAATAAGCATTACTGTTGTTGGCGTAGTACAGCCAGATAATTTTGTAGTAAGCGATAAAACAACCCTAAATGCTGATGGCGTTAATTTAGGGATCAGCGCTTATACCTTGATAGAAAGTGTATTTAGTGAAGGCTCAATTGAATCGCCTGATATGTATAGCGGTAATCATGAAGGTGTTATACATATAGTGGAAGATACAGACGCTATTGTAGGTAATCACTTTGTATTTTTAGCTCATCGCGATGAAGACCAAGATAAAGACAAAGGCCCGAGTGATCGTCAGCGTAACGAAATTAAGTCCTATGATAAATCACCCCCGGCAACGCTTGCTTTTGAAAATGAAACCGTACAATACAACTGGAAGTTTAGAGTAAGTAGTGAGCTTGAGTTAACGAGTAAATTCAGTCACTTTTTTCAAATAAAAGCCCGTAACGATACCAACGACAATACCAATGGCAACGACGATCAACCTATCATTACGCTCTCTGGTGCTCAAAAAAACAGTACAGGGAACCAGTTACAAGTAAGGTATAGCGCAGGTTTTGATGAAAACGGTAACAGTACAGGGCTTGATAAAAACCTTTTAGAAACAGATTGGTCACTTATAACCGATGAGTGGATACAGGTTTTTGTTCAAGCCACATTTAGCGAGGAGGGGCAATTTGAGATGACCCTTACCCGCTTAAGCGACAATGAAGAACTATTGAATATAAACGAGCAAAACATAGATATGTGGCGAGGCGTTAGCGATGATGACTTTGCACGCCCTAAATGGGGAATTTACCGCTCAATAGTAGAGACCGATAGCCTTCGCGCTGAAGAAGAGCAGGTACGATTTGCTGATTTTGTGATTAAGAAAGGTTCTTTAATAAAGTAATCGACATAATACAAATATAAAATCCACAAAACAGCCCTTAGCAATTTAATTGCTAAGGGCTGTTTTAATGCGTTTTAAAAAGTAACTATTTTACTTCTTTACCGGCAGCTTGTTGGTCAGCGTGGTAGCTTGAACGAACGAATGGGCCAGAGGCTGCATGTGTAAAGCCAATTTCATCAGCGTACTCTTTCAACGCGTCAAACTCTGCAGGCGGCACGTAACGTTTAACTGGCAAGTGATGCTTAGAAGGTTGTAAATATTGCCCAACGGTTAGCATGTCAACGTTATGAGCACGTAGATCACGAAGTACTTCTTCTATTTCGCTAATCTCTTCACCCAGACCAACCATTAAGCCAGATTTAGTTTTTACTTCTGGGTGTGCTTCTTTAAAGCGACGAAGTAATTCTAACGACCATTTGTAATCGGCACCTGGGCGCGCAAGCTTGTACAAACGCGGTGCTGTTTCTAGGTTGTGGTTAAACACATCAGGCGGTGTCTCAATTAAAATTTCAAGAGCACGGTCCATACGGCCACGGAAATCGGGTACTAAAATTTCGATGGTAATGGTTGGGTTGTGCTTACGAATTTCACGGATACAATCGGCAAAGTGCTGTGCGCCGCCATCACGAAGATCATCACGGTCAACCGAAGTAATTACAACGTAGCTAAGCTTCATGTCTTTAATTGTTAGTGCAAGCTTTTCAGGCTCTGCTGCATCAGGTTTTAATGGGCGACCATGAGCAACATCACAAAATGGGCAACGACGCGTACAAATAGCACCTAAAATCATAAAGGTTGCTGTACCGTGGTTAAAGCACTCTGATAGGTTTGGGCACGATGCCTCTTCACATACTGAGTGTAAGCCGTGCTTACGCATGGCTTGTTTAATACCGTCAATACGCTCTGTTGACTTTGGTAAGCGAATTTTAAGCCACTCTGGCTTACGCAACATTTCAGTTTTTTCTGTTGGTAAAACTTTAACGGGGATCAACGCCATTTTTTCTGCGTCGCGTAGTTTTACACCTGGTTCCATTTTGACTGGTTTATTCATTCGTTTTCAAACCCTTCAGTATGCTTAACCTGTGCTGCATTAAGCTTTTTAATCATGTGTTTTACGAGTCCTTCACCTGCGCTTTGTAGGTTTTGAGGACCCTCTAATTCTTTTGTTTGCACCATATTCATACCGGCATAACCACACGGGTTGATGCGTAAAAATGGACTTAGGTCCATGTTAACATTTAATGCTAAGCCATGAAATGAGCAGCCGCGGCGAACTCTTAAACCTAATGATGCAATTTTGCTGTCGTTAACGTAAACACCAGGGGCGTCGGCTTTAGCGTATGCTTCAATATTGTATTCAGCAAGCGACTCTATAATGCACTCTTCGAGCCAAGTAACAAGTTCACGCACACCTATCTTTAAACGACGTAGGTTAAATAATACGTACATCATTTGTTGGCCAGGGCCGTGGTAGGTAACTTGGCCACCGCGATCAACTTTAATTACTTCAATGTCGCCAGGGGCAAGTAAATGCTCGTCTTTTCCTGCTTGGCCTTGAGTAAATACACTTTCGTGCTCTACAAGCCAAATTTCATCAGGGGTGTTTTCATCACGTGTATCGGTAAAGTCTTGCATTTTTTGCCAAATAGGCATGTAACGCTGGCGACCTAATTGGCGTACGATTAAAGTGTTTTCGCTCACATCAAATCTCAACTATGGCTTAAAGCATATGGCGTACGTCATCGATATTACTGATCACGTTGTAAATTTCTTCAATGTGTTTACCACTTGTAACCGTAGCTACTAGCGTAACAGACTCATAATTACCTTTACTGCTTGGTTTTACTTTTGGTGCGTAGTCGCCCGGAGCAATAGGTTGTAATTTTGCTAATATTTGATCTGTTAAATTAACGTTGGCTAAACCCATAATTTTAAATGTAAATGGGCAAGGGTACTCTAAGTACTCATCAAATTTAGTATTTTTAACTGGTTGAACCACGTTAGTGACTCCTCATACAAAAGTGTGAACTCTATGTAAAGCACGAAGCTTAATACAGATAGGCGTTTAGCAGTGATGCATATATGGGGCGCATTCTAGCATTTTTCAAGCAAAAAAAAACGCCCCACAATGGAGGCGCTTAAATTATATATACTTAGTCATTTACAATTTATTGCATGATCTGTAAACGTAAGTAGTCATAAATTTTACTAAAGAAGCTGCCTTCTTCCACTTCTTCAAGTGTCACTAGTGGGTATTGCGCAATGTCTTCCCCTTCTAGTTGCAAGAATAAAGTGCCTACTTTAGTGCCTTTAGCTAATGGTGCTTCAAGGGTGTTGTCTAGCTCAAAGTTAGCTTTTAGGTTTTTATGCTGACCACGTGGAATAGTGATAGGTGTGTCTTCTAAAATACCTAACGATACATTTTCTTTGTTACCCATCCAAATGCGCTGCTCTGCAAAGCTGTCGCCCGCTTTGTAAGGTGTAATTGTTTCAAAAAAGCGAAAGCCGTAGTTAAGTAGTTTTTTGCTTTCTACTTTACGTGCACGCTCGCTTGAGGTGCCCATAACAACAGCAATTAAACGCATACCATTTTTAGTGGCTGATGTAACTAAGCTGTAGCCAGCTTCAGATGTGTGGCCTGTTTTTATACCATCTACGTCTAAGCTTTCATCCCATAATAGTGAGTTACGGTTGTATTGCTTAATACCATTGTAGGTGTATGATTTTTCTTTATAAATAGCATACTCTTCAGGTACATCTCTGATAAGTGCGGCGCTTAGCGTGGCCATATCACGTGGTGTAGTATAGTGCTCATCAGTATCAAGGCCATGGCTATTAATAAAGTGGCTGTTAGTCATACCTAATTTAGCAGCGTGAGCATTCATTAAGTCGGCAAAAGCACTTTCACTGCCTGCTATGTGCTCAGAAATAGCAACACAGGCGTCATTCCCTGATTGAATAATAATGCCATGATTGAGCTCATCAACACTAATTTGCTTACCCACTTCGATAAACATTTTTGAAGACTCTGGGAAGTTTTTTGCCCATGCTTTTTCGCTAATTGTAACCATGTCGGTAGGGGCTATGTTACCAACTTTAATTTCTGTACCAATTACATAACTGGTCATCATTTTAGTTAAGCTTGCTGGCGCAAGTTTAGTATCGGCTTCGCCTTCAGCAATAACCTTACCTGTTGTAAAGTCTACTAAAAAATAACCCTTTGCATTAACTTGAGGTGGTGCCGGAATAATTTGGGCGCTGGCTGAAAATACGGCGGCTGAACAAACTAAGCCACATACACCTTTGAGGATTTTATGTTTAATTGATTTCATCATACTCATTAATGGTTAAAGTTAAAAATTCGCGTTACGCCATTCTATACCCAAACACCCCCGAGATGCGAGTGTGGTTAGGCTGGTTTGGGTATTTGTCTTACTGAGTGTAAAGCAAGAACGCGTTTTGAAATTGATTTTTTTTTAATTTTTTTAATACTTTTTCTGCATGTTGGGCGTTTTGTATTGGCCCCAAATGCAATCTGTAAATAGTGTCTTTTTTTACAATGTTTGTTGGTAATTTATATTGTTGGCGTAAGCGTTGTGCAAGGGCTTCAATATTTGCCAATGTACTGCCTGCAGCTACTTGAATATACGTTTTATTAGCAGCAGAATTCGAAAGCGTAACCGCTTCAAGCTTAACCTTTGCTATACCGTGTGTATAGTAGCCTAGCTTGTATGCAGCCGCATATGACAGGTCAATAATTCTGTCATCATGAAAAGGCCCACGGTCGTTTACGCGTACAATTACTGACTTGCCATTTTGCGTGTTTGTAATGCGAACAAAACTAGGTAAAGGTAATGTTTTATGCGCCGCGGTCATGGCAAACATATCGTATATTTCACCATTTGAAGTGTGGTATCCGTGAAACTTTCTGCCGTACCACGATGCAATGCCTTCTTCTTTGTAACCCGTTTCGTCAAGCATTGGGGTATACCGTTTACCTAGCACCTCGTAGGGGCGAGAAGCACTAGCACTTTTTTGCACCTCAGTAACAATAGCATCCTGCATTTCAAGCGCTGTGGGTGCTCTAAGAGGGGCTGAATCATGGCGCATATGGTAACGCCCACTCGAACCACTACTACAGGCACTGACAGTGATAGCGATTAAGATGATTATTAGAGTCTGAGCGTAACGTTGCATTATTTTAAAAGCATCCTTTTGTCTGTCGCAATCGACATAATAATACCAAAGCCGGCCATTAGCGTAATCATCGATGTGCCACCATAACTTATCAGGGGTAAGGGCACACCAACAACAGGTAGTAGTCCCGATACCATGCCAATATTTACAAATATATAAACAAAAAAAGTTAAAGTCAGTGCGCCAGCTAACAGCTTTCCAAATGCGTCTTGTGCATTTACTGCAATATATAAGCTGCGGCCAATTATAAACAAATACAAGCTAAGTAAAACGCAGACACCAAATAAGCCAAACTCCTCACTTAATACCGAAAAAATAAAATCGGTATGCCGTTCAGGTAAAAACTCAAGTTGTGACTGTGTACCTTGCAACCAGCCTTTACCTTCGACACCGCCAGAACCAATGGCTATTTTAGATTGAATAATATGATAACCCGAGCCAAGAGGGTCGCTCTCCGGATCTAAAAATGTCAGTACGCGTTGTCGTTGATAAGCATGCATGCCGTACTGCCAAAATGGCCATGCAGCTAATGCAACTGCTGCACTTAAAAAGCTAATTAATCGCCAGCTCAACCCTGATAAAAAAAGTACAAATATGCCAGAGCTTGCAATCAGTATTGATGTTCCTAAGTCTGGTTGCTCTTTAATTAATAATGTAGGCATCATTACAATCGCAAAGCCGAAAATTAAGTGTAGTGGTCGTGGTGGTAAATGTTTACGGCCAATATACCAAGCCACCATCATAGGTACTGCAAGCTTCATTAATTCTGAGGGTTGAAAGCGAGTTAACCCTAAATCAAGCCAACGTTGCGCGCCTTTAGAGCTCACACCAAATAACAACACACCAACCAGCATTAATAACCCAACGCAGTACATCGGTATAGTGAGTCTTTTCAGTGTCGCGGGAGGAATTTGTGCAAGTACTACCATGGCAATGATGGCCACACCCATCCGCGTCATGTGTCTTATCATCATCGCTGACTCTTGGCCACTTGCGCTGTACACAACCGTGATGCTTCCAGCCATCATAAGTAAAATGGCAATAAGTAAAGGCAAGTCTAAATGCATGCGCATCCAAATAGAGCGCTTGTCATGCAGGGCGGTCATAGGGTGTTATTCCTTGCCAGTTCAACAGGGTTAGCTGCAAAGTAATAATCCATTAACTGCCTGGCAATAGGTGCGCCAACCGTGCTGCCACCACCATTATTTTCAACAACAATAGACACAACTATTTGAGGATTATTGTAAGGGGCAAACCCCACATAAATGGCATTATCGCGTTGTCGCTCTTTAAGTGATTCTGCATCGTATTTTTCACCTTGTGCAATGCTCACAACTTGTGCCGTGCCCGTTTTACCTGCAGGGTCGTAGTTTACGCCCTTAAACGCTTTGTGGGCGGTGCCTGTGACTTTAGTTACGGTATTATGCATAGCATCTATGGCTATACGCCAATTGTCAGGATTGTTCAGTACTACAGGTGGCTTTTCTTCATTATTTATTTGCGTCACATCGTCCTCTTTTTTAGCCACTTGCGCTAAGTGAGGAGGGTGGTTAACCCCTTTGTTAACAAGTATGTTAGTTGCATTAGCAATTTGAATCGGTGTTGCGGTCCAATACCCTTGGCCAATGCCTACAGAAATTGTATCGCCAGGCCACCAAGACTCTTTAAATCTGTTTTCTTTCCATTCTTTTGAAGGCAATATCGCGGTAGTTTCTTCGTGTATATCTATACCCGATAGGTCGCCAAAACCAAAATGCGCCATAAAATTACTAATTTTTGTAATGCCTAATCGGTACGCGGTATCGTAAAAGTACGTATCGCACGACTCTTCAATGGCTTTGTATACATCCACATGGCCATGCCCCCAACGTTTCCAGTCACGCCATTTGTGCTCTACGTTTCGTATTTCAAAAAAGCCCGGATCCCACATGGTTGTCCCTTCCGTCACCATGTTTTCTTCAAGTGCTAAAATAGCCATATGCGGTTTAATGGTGGATGCTGGTGCGTATCGGCCTTGTGTAGCCCTATTAATGAGTGGGCGATCTGGGTTAAGAAGTGCCTTATAATTTTTACTGCTAATACCGTGTACAAATAAATTGGGGTCGTAGCTTGGGTTCGAATATAGCGCAAGTATTCCGCCATCTTTTGCATCCATTACGACAACCGCACCGCGCATGTCTTTGAGTGCATGTTGGGCTATTTGTTGCAGGCCGATATCGAGCGTTAACACTAAATCACTACCTGGCTGCGGGGGAAGCATACTCAGGGTGCGGATAACACGACCACGGTTATTAACTTCTACACGTTGCGAACCGACTTGACCATGTAAAAGTTGCTCGTAGTATTTTTCAATACCGAGTTTGCCAATATCGTGGGTTGCACGATAGTTTGTGGCTTGGCCTTCTTGTTCGAGCTTGTTCAGCTCTTTTCGGTTTAGCTTTGCAACATAACCTAGGGCATGAGTAAGCGTGTCGCCGAATGGGTAATAACGTGCTAAACGAGCTTCGATACTAAACCCGGGAAATTTATGCTGGTTAACCGAAAATGTAGCAACATCGGCTTCATCAAGGCGCGCTTTAAGTACTTGTGATTTAAAACGGCGCGTGTTTTTTATATCTTTTAAAAAATCTTGTTTTTCTTGTTCTGTAATCGTGATTAGTTGGCTTACTTGTTCAAGTGATTTTTCAAGGTTATCAACGTCCTCGGGGATCACCTCGAGATTATAAACGGGTTTGTTCTCAGCAAGCAGTACACCGTTTCGGTCGTAAATTAAACCGCGATTAGGTGCAATAGGAATAACTTTAATACGGTTGTCGTTGGAGCGGGTTTGATAATCTTGGTGGTCTTTTACCTGAACGTTGTAAAGATTAGTAATTAAAACAGCTACTAACCCTAATACAAAAACAAAACCCACAAATGCACGCCGTGCAAACAAATTTGCTTCTGCGGAGTGATCGCGAATAGTGGGTCTTTGTTTTAGCATAGCAAGGCGTTACTCGCGATGATAGGGATGATTGTTATTTAAGCTCCAGCCTCTATATAGGCTTTCTGCAACAATAATTCGCACCAAAGGGTGTGGTAATGTTAGGTTCGATAACGACCACTTTTGCTCCGATGCAGCAATGCATTCTGGAGCAAGTCCTTCAGGGCCGCCAATAAGTAAACTTACATCGCGGCCATCGAGTTGCCATTTTTCCATGTTTTTAGCAAGTTGGTGAGTATCTAGCGCTTTGCCAGTGACCTCTAGCGTAACAATACGATTGCCTTTAGGAATAGCGGCTAATGTTTTTTCGCCTTCAATATGTAAAATACGCTTTATATCGGCATTTTTGCCACGTTTACCGGCGGGTATTTCAATTAGCTCTAAAGCCATATCCTTGGGGAAACGGCGCTGGTATTCAGCAAATCCCGTTTCTACCCACGCTGGCATTTTTGTACCAACAGCAATCATTTGTATTTTCACGAATAACTTCCAAGCGTTGCTTTTAACAAGTGGGTGGTTAGCCCCACAGTTTTTCTAGATCGTAATAGCTACGTGCTTCAGTTTGCATCACGTGTACAACCACATCGCCTAAATCAACCAGTGCCCATTCGCCGTCATTTTCGCCTTCATAGCCTAATGGCTCTGAATCTGCATGACGTGCTTCTTTTGCTAAGTGGTCGGCGATTGATTGAACGTGGCGTTTAGACGTGCCAGTACAAATTACCATGTAATCGGTAATGTCTGATTTATCAGTTACGTCTATGTCAACGATGTCACGCGCTTTCATATCGTCAATTTTATCCATTGCAAAGGCGAGTAGTTGTTTTGAATCCAAGGTTTTGTCTCAATTTAAAAATTTAATGGCGCGTATTTTAACACGCTAGGCATTTTTAAGCATCAATTTGATATAGCTGATGCATTTGTATGTAATGACTCACGGCATCGGGTAATAGTTCATTCTTTTTGTTACTTTTTTTAAGATCATCACGAATAGAACTAGAAGCTGCATCAAGCATTTTACCCGGTAAAAAGTAAAGTTTACCACCTAAATGCTCTGTAATAAGAGCGGGGTCATCCACGAGGGCATGCTGCATGTAGTGTTTAAGCTCACCTGTTACCTGACAACTCTGCGCTGGTCGTTGATATACCACAATATGGCAAAGCTCAGTAATTGTTTGCCATTCAAACCACTTAT
>NZ_NTLW01000235.1:0-21861 GCF_002632075.1 Pseudoalteromonas sp. ESRF-bin5
ATTGAAGGGTATGGACAGTATTCACCCTTTGCACCTAACGACACAGATGAGGGCCGAGCTGAAAATAGAAAAGTAGTAATAGCGTTATCTAAATATGGGTTGCCAGAAGAGAAAAATAATTCAGCAGAAGAGCCAATAGTTGAGGCAGTAGCGCCTGAGCCAGAAGTAGAATTACCGTCAGACGATGACACAATAAAAATTATTCGTTTACCACATGGTGGAATTCGTATTACAACTCGCAATGAACAGTAACTAGGATATGATGTGAAGATTTGGACTGTAGCCAACCAAAAAGGTGGCGTTGGTAAAACAACGACTGCGGTCAGTCTTGCTGGTACTTTAGCACTGCAGGGTAAACGTGTATTACTAATAGATACCGATCCTCATGCGTCTTTAACGTATTACTTTGGTATTGATTCTGAAGATTTAGAAGTCAGCGTTTACGATATTTTCGCTCGTGGAACTAGTATGCAAAGTGAGGAAATACTTCAAGCATTATGCCCATCCACCCTCGAAAATTTAGATATATTACCTGCTACTATGGCTATTGCTACATTAGATAGAAGCATGGGCAATAAAACAGGCATGGGGTTAATTTTAAAAAAGACGCTTGCCAAAATAAGCGAACATTACGATTATGCTATTTTAGATTGCCCCCCTGTTTTAGGGGTTTTAATGGTTAATGCATTGGCTGCGAGTGAGCGCATTTTAGTACCTGTTCAAACTGAGTTTTTAGCGCTTAAAGGCTTAGATAGAATGATGCGTACAATGGAATTAATGCAGAGCTCACAAGCGAAAAGTTACGAATATACTATAATACCTACAATGTACGATAAAAGAACGAAGGCATCACTCGAAGCCTACAAAACGTTACAAAAAACCTACGGTAATAGAGTTTGGCCAGGTGTTATTCCCGTAGACACAAAACTAAGAGATGCAAGCTTAGCACAAAAAGTACCCATAGAATTTTGTCCTCGCTCTCGTGGTGTATTTGCTTATAAAGCATTATTAGATTATTTAATTGAACAAGGTTAATGAATGAGTAAGCAATTATTTGCTAATGAAAAAGTAATGACTCAGTACTTAGGTGCCTTACTTTGCGAAGAAGAGCTTGCCAGTGACTTAGAGCCCGTAGCAAAACTTTTAGAAAATATACCGGGTGACTTGCCAAGCGAAGAAGCCACTCATGAAAGTCAGAAGCCAGTTACTAAAGTTAAAGTAGTGGCTGAGCATGAATCATCTTCGTTAGATGATACGCATGAAGTTAAAGAAGCAGAAGCTACAACACCGATAGTTAACGTCATTGAAACGCCAAAAGAGACAACGAGTACAGACCTTAAAATAGCAAAACAGAAACTATTAAATCTTTCAAATAACAGTGAGTCAGATTACTTTGACGGCGAATTTCAGGCATTGTTCTTTGAAGTTGCAGGACTTACGCTAGCAGTCCCGCTTAAAGCTCTTGGCGGTATACATCAATTAGGTGAAGTGAATCACCTGTTTGGTAAACCAAAGTGGTTTAAAGGCGTTATGCTTAATCGTGATGAAAAGCTCAATGTTGTAGATACAGCACGCTGGGTTATGCCAGAGAAGTACGATGAAAAACTTGAGGCATCACTTGATTATCAGTATTTAATAACTTTAGGAGATAGCCAATGGGGATTATTAGCTGAGAAGCTTATAAATAACATTACATTGACAAAAGAAGATGTAAAATGGCGTACAGATCAAAGTAAGCGCCCATGGCTTGCCGGGGTTATTAAAGAAAAAATGTGTGCTTTAATAGATGTAGACAATTTAAATACGTTATTAGAAGAGGGCTTAG
This sequence comes from Pseudoalteromonas sp. ESRF-bin5, assembly GCF_002632075.1. Classification (NCBI taxonomy): domain Bacteria; kingdom Pseudomonadati; phylum Pseudomonadota; class Gammaproteobacteria; order Alteromonadales; family Pseudoalteromonadaceae; genus Pseudoalteromonas; species Pseudoalteromonas sp. ESRF-bin5. The sequence continues at coordinate 1,826 of NZ_NTLW01000235.1, forward strand.
ATAGCCGTCAGTAGTAATGACCATTATGGGGTAACAGCATGAACCAAGAGAAATTACTGTCAGAAAATAAAAATGCAGATAATAATGATGAAATATTACAGTGGGTTACTTTTAAGCTAGAAGAGGAAACCTACGGTGTTAATGTAATGCAAGTTCAAGAAATACTGCGTTACACCGAGATTGCACCAGTCCCTGGTGCGCCTTCTTATGTAATAGGCATTATTAACTTACGTGGTAATGTAGTAACCGTTATTGATACACGTGCTCGATTCGGTTTGTCAGCAGCTGATGCAACTGATAACTCACGTATATTAATTATTGAAGCTGAAGAACAAGTTATAGGCATTTTAGCCGATAGCGTTTCTGAAGTTGTATACCTGCGTAGCTCTGAGATTGACAGTGCGCCAAATGTTGGTACTGAAGAAAGCGCTAAGTTTATCCAAGGTGTCTGTAATCGAGATAATGAGCTTCTTATTTTAGTTGATTTAAATAAGCTACTTAGTGATGACGAATGGGATGAGTTAAGCGATTTATAAGCTTTACCAGATAAACTATGCTGTTACTTAGTATTGCTATAAGCGCGTTAGCGGTAGGTCTTATATCGTTAACGCTTATTATTGCATTTAAAAATAAACACACCAGCGATGTTGCTGATGTACATCAAAAACTTAAAGAATGTGCAGAACAAGTTCATATTTTAAGAAGCGAAGCCGCTGAATTAAGAACCGGTTTACTCAGTATCGGCAAGCGAGTTCTAGAGGTTGAGCAACAAAACCAAGATTTACTGCAGCAGCAATCGGCTCAAAAATACGATGATCCTGATGCTAAGATTTATTCCCGTGCTGTGAAAATGGTTGAGTTAGGTGCAGATTTAGACGAAGTTATTCGCGAGTGTGAGTTACCAAGGGCTGAGGCCGAGTTATTGTTTTCGTTGCACAAAAAAAAAGGCGCTTAGCGCCTTTTTTACACACATAACATCGTACTTAGACTTTAAAAACTATACTTCACACCAAACATTGCCACTACAGGGTCAAGCTCAACTGTTGATGTTAATGCTTTTGCATTGTTAGCGTACACAGTTGCATCTGTATCAATATCCATTATAGAAACCATTGCGTGGAGTCCCCAGTGATCATCCATTTTATAATTAGCCCCTACTTGTACTAAAAACCCTAAAGAGTCATCAAGCTCAACTTTAACATCGTCTGTACCAAGGGTTGCTTTAAGAGCTTGCGAAGGCTGTTCATCAAAAAAGGTTGTATAATTAACACCAACACCTATGAATGGTCTGAGCTGGTAGCTTGTATCTAAAAAGTGATACTGTGCCACTAACGAGGGTGGCAAGTGTTTAATGTTTGCAATTTTATTACCAGCCAAGCCGCCTGTTCCATTTACATCATGAGAGAACGGCGTAGCAGCAATCAATTCTAATACCCAATTGTCATTAAATGCATAGTCTATCGTAATACCTAGCTGAGTATTAGAATCACCTTTTAGACCTAATGAAGGAGCTTCGTTAATTGCAGAGCCACTGTTATCTGGGTTAACGTTAATAGCGCCCAGATTTACGCTGAAGTTAGCGTTTGCAGCTGGAGAGAGTGCTAATAAAGAGGTTAATAATGCAATGCTAATTTTGGTTTTCATGTTGTTCTCCAAGAACTACTTTTTAATTTACGCCATTATTACGCTTAACAAATATGAAAAACCTGTTCTAGATCAAAGTTTCAAAAATGATTGAACGTTGAAAAGTATTTTATTGATTTAGATTAATTTTGACGCTGTTTCGTAACCGCAATGATTGACAATCTATGTAATTAATAATCATCAGAATGTATAAAAGCTGACATCTCTTAGTCATACTCTCACTATTTAATAATGCCTTACTTAGTAATAAAGGTGTTAAAAAATGTCTTTAGTTGTTTCACAACAAGCAGTCACTTCTCAAAGGTTAAACGCCGAATTAATAAATAAATTACAAACGCTTATCCAATTTAAATCAGTAACGCCGAATCAAGCCGGTGCAATAGATTGGCTGGTTGAGCAGTTATGTGAGCAAGGTTTTTGCTGTGAAAAATTTACGAGTAATGGTGTCACTAACTTAATTGCGCATATTAAATTCAATGAGGGACCGTGTGTCGCTTTTTCAGGGCACATTGATGTGGTTCCCGCAGATAACGGTGACTGGCTAACCCCTCCGTTTGATGGAAGAATAATTGATGGGGTAATTTACGGAAGAGGTGCCGCCGATATGAAAGGAGGTGTGGCAGCTATGCTAACTGCCACAAAAAAATTAATAAATAGCACGTCATCAAAAGCAGGGACTTTTTATTGGCTCATTACCTCTGATGAAGAAGGCGAGGCTGAGTTTGGTTCTGCGCAAATAGCTAATAAGCTTTCTTCAAATGGGATCGTTTTAGACGGATGTATTGTCGGCGAGCCAACGAGTTCGACACATGTTGGCGATACAATTAAAAACGGTCGCCGTGGTGCGCTTTCAGCACGTATTTTGGTAAAGGGCAGGGCAGGTCATGTAGCTTATCCTCAAAATACCATTAACGCCGCACATATTAGTGCCAAAATAGTCAATAAACTGAGTGAACAAGCGTGGCACTTAGATGACGCAGGCTCAAAAACAACACTGCAAGTAACAGGCATAAATATTGACAATGTGGTCGATAATTTGGTCCCTAGTCAATGCGAAATAACATTTAATATTCGCTATAGCCATAGGTACAGCAGTGAAAAAATTAAATCGATATTGAACAATTCGTTGGATGAATTTTCACGTTACATAACGATTAATTGGGAGCGTCCATGTGAACCATACTATACCCAACCTAAGAGTAACTGGAGTTTAATTACTTGTGTTGAACAAGCCATACATAGTCAAACTGGAAACTACCCAGTTTTAAGTACCAGTGGGGGCACATCTGACGGTCGTTTTTTTGCTAACAGCCATACTCAAGTAATTGAATGTGGGCTAAGAAACCATACAATTCACCAGGTTAATGAGCACGCATCTATTGATGACTTAATAAAAGTTGAAGCAATTTATTATGACTTACTTTCACGTATTTATATAGAACGGTAATGTTATGTGAGTAAGTTCTCAAATAAAGCTCAGACAGTGGCGAGGGTAACCTCGCTTCAATTAGCTTAAGTATCGCTTTGCTTTGTTATCTTTAACATTTTGCAAGTCAACCAATACTAAACCATCAATGCAATTATTGAAGTCGGGATCTACGCTAAAACTTAAAAATTTTACTCCACCAGGCTTACATAGCTCTGTATATTGTTTAAATAAAGTGGGAACTTGCGCACCCATGTTGGCAAGCACATGCTTTAGTTCTACAAAGTCTTCTTTAACATCATCTTTGCAAAAAATCATGTCACACTGCGCAAGTTCATGTTCGCTTAGTTTGAATTCATTGTTTGGAGTCGCAAGTACTTCATCGGTTTTATAATAATGCTGATAGTAATACACTAGCATGGCCTTTGCCGGGTCAGGTAACGTATTAGACACGCTAACAGCGCCAAATAAATAACGATATTGTGGGTAGTTTTTAACAAATGCGCCAATGCCGTACCACAGGTAATCTAAGCTTTTACGTCCCCAATATTTTGGCTGAACAAAGCTACGACCAAGTTCAATTCCTTGCTCTAGGTAGGGGCCCATTTCAGTGCTATAAGTAAATAAACTGTCGGTATACAGCCCTTTACGGCCATGTTTATCAATTATTTCTTTAGCGCAAGCTAGCCTATACGCGCCTACCAGCTCTAATTGTGTTGGGTCCCAAAGAACTAAGTGTTGATAGTCCATATCGTACTTATCAATATCACGGCGTTTTCCACTGCCTTCACCTACAGCTCTAAAAGCTATTTCTCTCAACCTACCTAGCTCTCTAAAAATAGGTGAGCTACCCGTATATTGATATAAATGAATATGCATACCATCTTGTGTTTCCCCCAGAAGCTGACACGCATCTATTGCTTTTTTAAGCTCTTTACTACACTCAGGAACAGCAATAGGAGTTTGTGTTTTAAGTGGTAAGGTTTTTTTAGTTGTTAGGCGATACAGTTGCTTTCGTATTAAATTAACAATCTCTTTATCTTTTAAATTTTCTATGAGGTATGACGCTGGAGGAATAGACGCACCAATTTCAAACTCTAACGATTTCTGGCGTTGTTTAAACATTTCTTTTACTAGTAACAAGCTTGCTAAGGGTTTGTAAATTATTGAAGTCCCATAAAATAATGGGCTGTTTTTAGCTTTTATATAAATAGGTAATATAGGGCAATTGGCTTTTTTTGCCATGCGCAAAAAACCGCTGTTCCATTTACAATCTTTGATACCTGTAGGGCTCAGCCGTGATACTTCACCAGCGGGAAATATCAATAATACCCCCTCATTTTTTAAATGCTGGTGAATATTATAAAGCTCTTGTTTTTTACTTGTGCCAGATAAGTTATTTACAGGTAAAAGTAAGTCGTGCATTGGAGTCACCGACATGAGCATACGGTTAGCAACAACCTTTAAATCTTTTCTTACGCTTGAGATCACTTTAATTAATGCAAGCGCATCTAAAGAGCCTATAGGGTGGTTTGCAACAATAATTAATTTACCTTCGCTAGGAATATGCTCTATTTGCTTTGGCTTGTAACGTGTATCAAAGTTAAGCTCATCGAGAACTTGTTCAACAAATTCTAGCCCTTGTAAATGAGGGTAGGTGTCGGCAAAGGCCACAAACTCTTGTTCATGTAGTAAATAGCCTAATCCCTTTTTTACTAGGCTTTTTACTTTTGGTGAGCTTTCTAATTGTGGTAAGTTTGCTGCAATTACTTTATCAACACTGATCATACAAGCCTCTTTTTAATTTAGCACGACTGCCATATCTTTAGAGTAAAAAAAGGGTGTGACAGTTATTTTGCAGTTGTGTGACCTTTTAAAGTGTAAAGGGTGCCAAGTGTTGATTAGTCAGTATGGATTTTATAAAAACTTATTTGGAAGTAACTATGTCGGTATTAGTAGCAATTACAGGTCGAGATAACACAAAGTTAATAGCGCAATTACAAGCCCGATTACCCTCTACAAAAGTACAGCAGTGGCCAGATTGCAATAACCTAGAAACTATTGATTTTGTATTAGCATGGAAAGCACCGCATGATATGTGGGCAAAGTTGCCAAACCTTAAAGCGGTATCGTCATTTGGTGCGGGTGTAGACAGTATTGATTTAAATTTGCTTGGTGATGACGTAGATGTGGTGCGTATAGTTGATGAAAAATTGGCACAAGATATGGCCGAATATGTGCTTACGCATGTTTTAGCGCAAAAATTGCGATTAAAAGAATACTTTATTAAGCAAACGCAGCACCAATGGAAGCCCAAAAGAGCTTATCAACAAAACAATGTAGGTATTTTGGGATTTGGGGAGCTAGGTAAAGCATGTGCGAAACGACTTATTGCCAATAACTTTACTGTAAATGCTTGGGCTCATACACATAAAACGAGTAGTAATGTTAATTTATTTTATGGCGAACAAGGGCTTCAAAATATGCTTAGCAACATTGATTATCTAGTCTGTTTGTTGCCATTAACCAAAAAAACGAAAGGTATTATCAATAAAAGTACAATTAGTTTGCTTCCTAATCATGCTGTTATTATAAATGTTGCACGAGGAGAGCATGTTATAGAAGCGGATTTACTTAAGGCCTTAGAAGAGAATTCGCTTCGGGCTGCAGTCATTGACGTGTTTGAACACGAACCCCTTAGTAAAGAACACCCTTATTGGCAGCATGATAAAATAACCCTTACACCGCATTGTGCAGCATTATCAGATATAAACAGTGTTGCAGCACAAATAGCAGAAAACGTTGAACGCTTGCAGCAAGGTATTACTTTAAATAATCGAATAGATAGAACGAAAGGATATTGATAAATATTTAAAGAAACAGCTTGTTAACATATGTAATTTTTATTAATGTTGTATATGTTCTCAACAATAAAAATATAAAGAGGGTGAAATGAAAACAAATCAGGGTGGTGCTAGATTAAGCTTAATTATAATTTCTATAATAATATTAGGCGTATCTGCTTGGTTTAATCAGCCAACTATTTTATAGAATGGCACCACAGCAAGTTTAGCGCTTGCTGTGGATTTCTCTATTTTCGTGTTTTTTATCGGCACTTTTTTTGAGTAAAACATAAGTCGCACCGCTCCCTCCATGATGCCTCTGTGCAGTATGATATGCCAAAACCGCCGGTAATTCAGGTAGCCATTTATTTACAAAACTTTTTAGTATTCCTGGTTTAGTTTTATTTTTAATTCCTACACCATGCCTAATAAGCACCACGCGAACATTTTGCTGCTGACAGTCATTAATAAAATTAAAGAGCGTATTGCGTGCATTTTTAAGTAGCTGGCCATGAAGGTCTAAGGTCGCATCAACTTGATAGTTTGCTAAACGTAAGTTTTTAAATACAGGGCCTTGTACTCCGTCTTTTTTAAAGCTTAATATAGCAAATGGTTCAACAAGCTCTACAGACTCTGTGCTTAAGTAGTTTTCATCTGTTGATAGAGTATTTTCGGCCGCTTGTCGCTTTTGTTGTTGCGCAAGTGAAGAATGAGGGCTGCTTGATAACGGTTTAATAGTATCACTGCTAATAGGGGTCACATCTTCCATAGAAGATAAAAACAAATCAAAATCAGATAAGGACATACCGAAATCTCAAAATAATGTAGTACGAGGTCAATATTATCTTAGTTCACCTAATTACCCAACCATTTTGATTTATACAATAAAAAAAGCCCAGCAATGCTGGGCTATAAAATATTCTAGGGGAAATTGTTAGCTCTGAGTTACATTAAGTTGCCCAAATGTATAAACCTTAAACAGATAAAATGTATTGATCAATACTAAACTCATATTTGAAATAACACTCGATGACATAAGATCTAAGCTAAATGATAAAAATAACAGGCCACATGCACTTATGGCGGCTACGCGCAGTAATGTTATGTGGTTAATAAAGAATGCACCTAAACCTAGTGCAAGTAGTATCGTGTTTAAAAGCCAATCTAGCTCATTTAGCATGGTCGTTTCAATAGTTCAGTTGTTGAAAAAAGGAGCGCCATTATGGTGATCTTTTGCGCACCTTTCAACCAAGTAATTTTACATTTTTCAGATTAGTTTTATTAATGCTAAAAGTAACTTTTAATCGCTGAAATGAGACCGTCGTCAGCAATAACTTGATACTTTTGGCAGCTCTGAGGATTCTGTAAATCACTGCATAAATAAAGAGATTTACGCTTATCGTCAAACTTAGGATGTAAATGCGAGTCAACAAGCGTTGCACCGTATCCAAATACACCAGGCCAATAAATACTTTTGCTAACCATCCCTAATTTTTTATAGGTGAGTAAAGTTGGTTTTGGAAAAGCTATAATGATAACTGCAATAATAGCGAGCGTTATTAACAGCCCTTTTTTAGGTTTAGGGTTTTGGCTATTTAACTCTGTATCAATAGTGTGTTGTTTAGTTTGTGCCTGCCTTTGAGAAGTTGCCCGAGTTTTATTTTTTTGTGTTGTATTTTTTCTTGCCGGTGTTTTACCTAGCAAGGATTGTTTTTTTGGTGTTTTTGACATAAAGCAGATCTGGCCTTTTTTACATAGGTCTTTATAATTCAAATAGTAAATTTATATACTAAGCTAATTATTATAATAACGTAAAGTTAGCTTATAGCCTATGAGGAATGAAGATGGACACGCAGCTATCAATTTTAATAGTGGATGACGTTAGCACGGTGCGTAGTTTTTTGAGCCAAACGCTCATGCATCTAGGGATAGACAATGTAAAGGAAGCATCTACTGCCTCACAGTGTATTAGTGAATGCCAAGCTGCAAAATACAGTATGATTTTTTTGGATATTGAGTTACCGGATGGAGACGGAAAAGAATTAATTGCACAAATCAACGAGATGAGTCCAGAAACGAATGTAATTATGGTGTCTGCGCATTCAGCTGTTGAAAATGTAAAAGATGCCATAGATAAAGGCGCTAAAGGGTTTATCGTAAAACCGTTTACACCTAAAAAAATAGCAGCCATGCTTAAAAAGTTTTATCCAGATTTAGAAATTATGTAGTCCAAAAACTTTTAAGTAAAAAAAAACCGGCAAAAGCCGGTTTTTTATATTCTAACAAAAACAAATTATAGCGCTTTGATCTTAGCTGCTAAACGGCTCTTATGACGAGCTGCTTTGTTTTTGTGGATTAGACCCTTAGTTGCGTAACGGTCTAGGATAGGTGTAGCAACAGAAAAAGCTTGCTGTGCAGCTTCTTTATCGCCAGCTTCAATAGCAACAACTACTTTTTTGAAGTAAGTGCGCATCATTGAGCGACGGCTTGCGTTGTGCTGACGGTTCTTTTCGCTAGTGATAGCGCGTTTTTTTGCAGACTTGATGTTAGCCAAGGTTTGCTCCTAACAATCTTAAAATAAAGCTTAAATTAAAGGCCGTGGAATATGCCTGTTTCTATCATGAATGTCAATTAAATTTAACTATTCAAGAAAAACTGCTCCTTATAACGAACATTAATTTGCCGCTTTAGCAGTTAATGACGCTATTGTAACAAAGCACAGACCCCCAGCCTAGTGCTTTAAAGCGATTTATAAAAAAGACTGTGGCATAATCGCGTATCTTAGGGATTTTTAAGTAGGTTTAAGGTGTCAAAAGGTTTATTTCGCTCAGGTATGATTGTTAGTTGTATGACTATGATCTCGCGTATTTTAGGGCTCGTAAGAGATGCAGTTGTTGCCAATTTACTTGGCGCAAGTGCTGCGGCTGATGTATTTTTATTTGCTAACCGAATTCCTAACTTTTTACGTCGTTTATTTGCCGAGGGCGCTTTCGCACAGGCATTCGTACCCGTTTTAAGTGAAATAAAAGAGCAACAAGGTGATGATAAAGTTAGGCTCTTTGTTGCCCAAGCTGCAGGTACGCTGGGCACTATTTTATTGTTAGTGACTATTTTTGGTGTAGTGGCTTCGCCGGTTATCGCCGCTTTATTTGGTACCGGCTGGTTTATTGATTGGTGGCAAGGCGGCCCCAATGCAGAAAAGTTTGAGCTGGCCAGTTCGTTATTAAAATTTACCTTTCCGTATTTGTTGTTTGTAAGTTTAGTCGCGCTGAGCGGTGCGGTAATGAATGTTTACAACCGTTTTGCCGTTGCCGCATTTACCCCTGTGTTACTCAATATATCAATAATCACCTGCGCTATTTTTTTACATGATAAGTTTAGTGTTGGTGCATATGCTCTCGCTATAGGTGTATTTGTTGGTGGCATTGTTCAGTTGTTATTTCAATTACCTTTTTTATTACGCGCTAAAATGTTGGCTCGCCCGCGCTGGGCTTGGCATGACGAAAACGTAAAAAAAGTGCGTAAGCTTATGCTGCCCGCATTGTTTGGCGTATCGATAAGCCAAATTAATTTATTACTAGATACTATGATTGCCTCATTACTGATGACAGGTTCTATAGCATGGCTTTATTACTCAGACAGGCTAATAGAGTTTCCGCTTGGTTTGTTTGGAATAGGTATTGCGACGGTTATTTTACCCGCACTCTCTAAATTGCACAGCAGTAAAAAATTGAGCGATTTTCAGCATACGTTAGATTGGGGAGTTCGCTTTGTAATATTTTTAGGTATACCAGCAATGGTTGGCTTAATGATAATAAGCCCACTTATAATTACGGTCCTATTCGATCATGGTGCCTTTAAAGAGGACAGTGTTGATCATGTAAAAGCGGTAAGTTTAGGTGTTGTAGCTTACTCTGTTGGGTTAGTTAGTTTTATGTTGATTAAAGTGCTCGCGCCTGGGTTTTATTCACGTCAAGATACTAAAACGCCCGTACGCATTGGTATTATAACCCTTGTGCTAAATATGGTATTTAATATTATGTTAGCCCCTTTTATAGGTTACTTAGGGTTAGCACTCGCTACATCAATGTCAGCCAGTTGTAATGCATTTTTACTTTATAGGCAGCTAAAAAAAGAAAATGTTTATCAGTTTTCTTCTATGAGTTTGCGTTTCACTATAAAGTGCATCGTTGCAAGTTTAGTCATGGGCTGTGTTACATGGTATGTAAGTAGTTACTATTTCTGGGCCTCGTGGGCTTTCGCACAACAAGTTATATTATTAATTGCCCTTGTTGTATTAGCAGGAGTTAGCTATTTTTCAATGCTCTTTTTAATGGGTGTAAGACTAAATACGATAAAAAGTGTAGCAATTACTGAATCAAACTAAAAAAAAGATTATAATCGGCAGCCTTGTGGCTTTTCCTTGATATAAGTCGTGATAATACTTGCTGAAAAAAGGCTTTAGGTGGCATGGAGTTAATTAGAGGTATACACAATATTCGCCCACACCATTTTGGGTGTGTGTTAACTATTGGTAATTTTGACGGCGTTCACTTAGGTCATGCGCAAGTATTAAAAGGCTTGTTAGCTGACGCAAAAGCACACAATTTACCCAGTACGGTGTTGTTGTTTGAGCCTCAACCTCAAGAGTTTTTTGCAAAAAATAATGCCCCAGCAAGGTTAACTCGCTTACGCGATAAGTTACGTTTATTAAGTGATTTAGGCATTGAACGTGTAATTTGTATTAGCTTTAACCAGCGGTTTGCAAATATGCATGCAGAACAGTTTGTAAACGAGATATTAATAAAAAAACTCGGTGTTAAAGCGTTAACGGTGGGTGACGACTTTAGATTTGGCCAACAACGTAAAGGTAATTTTAATTTACTTGTAAATATGGGCAAACAAGCAGGCATGGATGTACAAAGCACTGCGAGTTTTCATCAGTTAAATGCTAGAGTAAGTAGCACGTTAATACGTGAGGCATTGGCATGTGGCAACTTAGCCGATGCAAAAGTGATGCTTGGTCATAATTATGCGATTTCTGGGCGTGTTATACACGGTTGGAAACGAGGCCGTGAACTTGGCTTTAGAACTGCAAATATAGCGCTAAAGCGCCAAGTTTGCCCCGTGAATGGGGTATTTGCTGTGCAAGCGACTATTGCAGGGAAACAGGTTTTTGGGGTTGCTAATATAGGCAACAAACCCACATTTAATGGGACACGTGCACTTCTGGAAGTTCATCTTTTTGACTTTGCACAAGACATTTACGGACAATTTATGCACGTTGAGTTGATACAAAAACTCCGCGATGAAAAAAAATTCGAGACATTAACACAATTAACGGCGCAAATAGCAACAGACGTTGCCGCCGCTAAACAGTGTTTTGGTTTAAATCAGGTAGCCGATAGAGACGGAATGTAGGATAAATGAGCGACTATAAACATACTTTGAACTTACCGGAAACACCGTTTCCAATGCGTGGCAATTTGGCACAACGTGAACCAAAAATGCTAAAAGCATGGTATGAAGACGACCTATATGGTCAAATCCGCAGCGCTAAAAAGGGTAAAAAAACCTTTATTTTGCATGACGGTCCGCCATATGCAAATGGCGACATTCACTTAGGTCACTCAGTAAATAAAATTTTAAAAGACATTATTGTAAAGTCTAAAACCTTATCTGACTTCGACTCGCCATATATTCCAGGCTGGGACTGTCACGGTTTACCAATCGAGCTAATGGTTGAGAAAAAAGTAGGTAAGCCTGGCGTTAAAGTAACTGCGAGCGAGTTTCGCGAAAAATGCCGCGCTTATGCTAAAAAGCAAGTTGAAGGTCAAAAAGTAGACTTTAAACGTTTAGGTGTGTTTGCCGATTGGGACAAGCCATACCTAACAATGAATTTTGATTTTGAAGCGAATGCAATTCGTGTACTTGGTCGTATTATTAAAAATGGTCACCTACACAAAGGTGCAAAGCCTGTGCACTGGTGTACTGATTGTGGCTCTGCATTAGCTGAGGCTGAAGTTGAGTATCAAGATAAACAGTCGCCAGCCATTGATGTGCGTTTTATTTTTGATGATCAAGACGCCGTAGTTAATGCATTTGATATGGCACAAGGGCATAAAGGTAAAGGTGATGTTGGTACTGTAATATGGACTACAACACCATGGACGCTTCCTGCAAACCGTGCAGTCGCAGTTCATGCTGAGTTAGAATATGCATTAGTACAAGTTGAAGATGAAGGCGCTGAGCAGCGTTTAATTTTAGGTTCAGAGCTTGTAAAAGATGCTATGGATCGTTTTGGTTTTAATCATTACCATGTTTTAGGTTACGTAAAAGGTGCTGCACTTGAAAACTTGCAAGTAGCGCATCCTTTTTATGACTTTAATGTACCGGTAATTGTTGCAGAGCATGTAACTACGGACTCAGGTACTGGCGTGGTGCATACAGCACCGGGTCATGGTCAAGAAGATTTCGTGGCAGGCTTAAACTATAACCTAGAAGTTGCTAACCCAGTTGGCGCTAACGGTGTGTACTTGCCTGATACAGAATTATTTGCAGGCCAGCACGTATTTAAAGCTAACGCGAGCGTAATTGAAGTATTAAAAGAGCGTGGCGCTTTAGTGCACCACCATGCGCTTACTCATAGTTACCCACATTGCTGGCGTCATAAAACCCCTATTATTTTCCGTGCTACGCCACAATGGTTTGTTAGTATGGATCAGGCTAATTTACGTAAAGATTCATTGGCTGAAATCAAAAATACACAGTGGCTACCAGAATGGGGCGAAAGCCGTATTGCAAACATGGTTGAAGGTCGCCCAGATTGGTGTATTTCTCGCCAACGCACTTGGGGTGTACCCATTGCTTTATTTGTTGACAAAGACACCGGTGCATTACACCCAAATACCCAAGCGCTTATTGAGCAAGCTGCCGCATTAGTAGAAAAATCAGGTATACAGGCATGGTATGACTTAGAGCCAGAAACACTATTAGGCGAAGAAGACGCTAAACAATACATGAAAGTGCAAGACACACTCGATGTATGGTTTGACTCAGGCGTGTCGCATGCGTGTGTTGTTGATGCTCGTGAAGAATTAGTAGGCCCAGCAGATTTATATCTGGAAGGGTCGGATCAACACCGTGGTTGGTTTATGTCGTCGATGATGACATCGGTTGCAATTAATGGTCATGCCCCTTATAAACAAGTGCTTACGCATGGCTTTACCGTTGATGAAAACGGCAGAAAAATGTCTAAGTCATTGGGTAACGTTATTTCTCCGCAAAACGTTATGAATAAGTTGGGTGCTGATATCTTACGTTTATGGGTCGCGTCTACCGACTACACGGCTGAAATGACTGTATCGGATGAAATATTTAAACGCTCTGCAGATCGCTACCGCCGTATTCGTAATACGAGCCGTTACTTATTAGCTAACTTAAATGGTTTTGATCCTAAAACAGATCAGGTTGCTGTTGACGATATGGTTGAGCTTGATAAGTGGATTGTTGGCCGTGCTGCACAGCTTCAGGACGAAATTTTAGCCGCTTACGATAGCTACCAAATGCTATTAGTTACGCAAAAGCTAATGAACTTCTGTACGGGTGAGCTTGGTTCGTTCTACTTAGATGTAATTAAAGACCGTCAGTACACAGCTAAGAGCGACAGCCATGCACGCCGTTCTTGTCAAACTGCGCTTTACCATATTGCTGAAGCAATGACGCGTTGGATGGCACCAATTATGAGCTTTACAGCACAAGAAATTTGGGAAGCTTTACCTGGAGAACGTAGCGATTACGTATTTACATCAGTATGGTATGAAGGTTTACAAGCACCAACAAATACCCAGTTTAGTAATGATGACTGGCAAGCAATTTTAAACGTACGTGACGAAGTGAACCGTTTATTAGAAGCGGCACGTAAAGAAGAAGTTATTGGTGCAGCTCTTCAAGCTACAGTTAATTTATTTGCGGGCGAAGAGCTGGCAAACAAATTAACAGCATTGGGTGATGAGTTGCGTTTTGTACTGCTAACGTCAGCTGTTAATGTAGCGCATGTTGATAGCCAGCCTGCAGATACGCAAGAAACAGAAATTGAAGGTTTGTACATTAGTGTTGCAGCAACAGATGCCGCCAAATGTGAACGTTGTTGGCATTACAGCGACGATGTAGGCATTGAGCCTGCTCACCCAGAAATTTGCGGTCGTTGTGTTAGTAATGTTGATGGTGAAGGCGAAAAGCGTCAATTCGCTTAGGGGATGTTTTTAGTGAGCAAACTAGCCCAAAAAAGTGGTTTAGTGTGGTTATGGTTGAGTCTATTGCTTTTAGCAATAGACTTTGCCAGTAAAACACTTGTTGTAAATACTATGGCTTATAGCGAGTCTATTAATTTACTACCTGTTTTTAGTATTACCTATGTGCATAACTATGGTGCTGCTTATAGTTTTTTAAGTGATGCTGGTGGTTGGCAACGTTGGTTTTTAAGCGCAATTGCAATTGCTATAAGTGCCTTATTGGTGTGGTGGCTAAAAAGATTACCCGCAACTAATAAAGTGTTATGTGGTGCTTACTCGTTAGTGCTTGCTGGCGCTATTGGTAACTTATACGACCGTATTGCTTACGGTTATGTAATTGACTTTATTCACGTATTTTATGAAGACTCACATTTTCCAGTATTTAACTTTGCTGACTGTGCTATTTGTGTAGGCGCGGCATTGTTATTATTTGACGCCTTTACAGGTGAGAGTCCGAAGGAGCATAAAGCATGAGCCAAGCTGTAATTGGTGAAAACTCGCAAGTTATTTTTCATTTTTCTATAAAACTTGAAGATGGCTCTGCCGCTGATTCAACTAAAGTGCACAACAAACCTGCAAAGTTAACAATGGGCGATGGCAGCTTAACGGCAAATTTTGAGAAGTGCCTTTTAGGTCTAAGCGCAGGTGAAAGTAAAACCTTTGAATTAGAACCTGAAGATGCATTTGGTCAGCCAAACCCAGATAACATTTATTATGTTGATCGTAGTAAATTTGGCGCAGAAACACCTGCGAAAGTAGGTGCTATTATTGCGTTTACTCAACCTGATGGTACAGAGCTTCCGGGCTTAGTGCGGGAAGTGCAGGGTGAGTCGGTTACTATTGATTTTAACCATCCGCTATCTGGCCAGCGTTTAACATTTGAAGTTGATATTATTGAGGTAAAAGGCTAATGGATATTTTATTAGCTAATCCACGTGGCTTCTGCGCAGGCGTTGATAGAGCAATTAGCATAGTAGAGCGCGCTTTAGATATTTTTGAAAAGCCAATTTACGTACGTCATGAAGTTGTTCATAACAAATATGTTGTTGACGGCTTAAAGAACCGAGGCGCAGTGTTTGTAGAAGAATTACACCAAGTACCAGACGACAGCATTGTTATTTTTAGTGCGCATGGTGTATCTCAAGCGGTACGCTCTGAAGCCAAGCGCAGAGAGTTAAAAGTATTTGATGCGACTTGTCCACTTGTAACTAAAGTACATATGGAAGTAACCCGCGCAAGCCGTAAGGGTATAGAATGTATTTTAATTGGCCATCATGGTCACCCAGAGGTTGAAGGCACCATGGGGCAATACGACAATGATGCTGGCGGTATTTATTTAGTAGAAACCGAAGACGATGTTATTGCGCTTAATGTTAAAGATGCAAAAAACTTATTTTATTGTAGTCAAACAACGCTCTCTGTTGATGACACTGCTGATGTAATAGATGCATTACGAGAAAAATTTCCTGCAATTGACGGCCCGCGTAAAGATGATATTTGTTACGCGACTCAAAATCGCCAAGATGCTGTTCGCGACCTAGCTGATAAGGTTGATGTATTATTAGTTGTTGGTGCGAAAAATAGCTCAAACTCAAATCGCTTGCGCGAACTTGCAGATAAAATGGGTACAACCGCTTACTTAATTGACGATGCTACTGATGTACAGGAGCAATGGGTTTCAAGCGCTAATTCAGTAGGGGTTACGGCTGGTGCGTCAGCACCTGAAGTGCTTGTTCAGCAGGTAATAAGTCGTTTAAAAGAGTTGGGTGGCACACAAGTTGTAGAAAACCCAGGTGAAGAAGAGAATATCGTATTTGCTGTTCCTGTGGAGCTGCGTTAATCTATATAAATTAATTATTTAGATTACAAGGAGAGCTGTGATGAGCAAAACGCCTCAATCGGATGTATTGCTTTTTTCAGCTCTTTTTAATGAGCGAGGTGTGCTTGCCTCGCTTGTTGTCACTCAAGTTATTGCGGTTGTTTTAGCATTTGCTCCGCATGCTCAGGGTGATATATGGCTTAGGCTTGGAATAATTAGCCTATTTTTACATTTAATTGTTTTATCAAGTACTTCCTCGTTATATATAGCTCGGCACTTTTTACAAAAGCGTACACGTGCCCTACAACTTTCGCTCTTTTTTGTTTCTTTTTTATTATTTACCAGCCTATTCAGTGTTTTATTTTCGCGCTTTGCGTTTGATATAAATACAAATGAACACCTTATTTATTTTGTCATTCAAAATACTATTATTGTTGCATTTTTAGTTGCTTTATTTGTGCAGTTTTTGCTTATCTATGCTGAAAAAGAGCAACAAACTAAGGCACTTTCCCGTGCTGAGTTAGACGCTTTGCAAGCACGAATTCGTCCACACTTTTTATACAACAGCTTAAATACAGCGGCAGAATTAACGCATCACGATGCCGCGGCTGCAGAGCAAGCTATTTTAGCATTAGCTGCATTGTCACAAGCGGCAATGCGTTCAGGGCAAAGCGTGTTGTTGAACGATGAGGTAACACTGAGTAAGCAATATATTGCCTTAGAAACTTGGCGCTTTGGTGAGCGATTAAAAGTTAATTGGCACATTCCCTCAGATTTACCAGCATTAAATATACCGTGTTTAACACTTCAGCCATTAATTGAAAACGCAGTATGCCACGGTGTTGAAACAAGTGAAGACGGCGCGACAATAAATGTAGAGCTGCATATCACCACCGGCTATATAACAATGATTGTCTCAAACCCAATTACAGCCTCAAAGGAGCAGACTAGGCCTAATAATGGAATGGCACTTGATAATATTCGCCAGCGTTTAAATATTTATTATAAAAATAAAGCGCAGCTTACTATTACTAATAGGGATGGCGTATACAGGGTGAAAGTCGTTATTCCTAAACATATTGAGAATAGCGTATGAATGTACTGATTGTTGATGATGAACCATTAGCTAGGACGCGATTAAAACGGCTTTTAGCAGTTGACAAAAGCATAGTGATAAAAGCAGAGGCAGCGAATGGGAATGAAGCGTTAGAGCTTGCTAAAAAGTATAACCCTGATTTAATTTTTTTAGATGTCGATATGCCAGGAATGAATGGCTTAGAGGTAGCGCATAAGCTAAACAGAATGCCTTTACCACCCGCTATTGTGTTTGTTACGGCTCACCCAGAGCATGCATTAGATGCCCTGCAATTAAGTGCTGCGGGATATCTAGTTAAACCTATTACCGACCAATCTTTAAGTAAAGTGCTAGATCAGCTAGGGCGTTTAAATAAAGCGCATGTGCAAAAACAGCAATCAGCTAAAATTAGTTACCAGGTGGCAGGGGTTATAAAAAGTGTAGAGCTTGACAGTATTATTTATTTTATCGCGCAGCAAAAATACACAAACATGGTTTTTGAGGGTGGAGAAGCCTTTATAGAGCAGAGCTTAAAACAGTTAGAGCTACTTTACCCCGCCCAGTTGTTACGAATTCATAGAAATACCTTAGTAAACAAAAGTAAGCTGCTATGTTTGAAAACACAAAATACAGGGGTACATACAATAGAACTTGTTGGTTGCAAAGAGCACTTAGCTGTAAGCCGACGGGAACTAAAAGCAGTTAAAGATATATTAAATGCCTAGCTGTTAACCGTTTATCAACAAATCCTACCGCTTATCCTAGTAAGTATTGAATCTAAATTTTAATGCCATAAACTTACAATCAGACAATTTTTTATTTGGTTTTGGTATGCAATCGTCTCAAACAAAATTTCAAAAAGGCTTCACACTAATTGAAGTACTTATTGCATTTATAATTTTAAGTTTTGGCTTATTAGGGGCCGTGGCTTTGCAAGCTAAAGCTAAGCAGG
Organism: Pseudoalteromonas sp. ESRF-bin5; assembly: GCF_002632075.1. Classification (NCBI taxonomy): domain Bacteria; kingdom Pseudomonadati; phylum Pseudomonadota; class Gammaproteobacteria; order Alteromonadales; family Pseudoalteromonadaceae; genus Pseudoalteromonas; species Pseudoalteromonas sp. ESRF-bin5. The sequence continues at coordinate 19,879 of NZ_NTLW01000235.1, forward strand.
CAAGTTTTGATTCTATGCAGCGAGCTGCTGCTGTTGCGCTAGGAAACGATATTATTCAACGTATTCGTGCAAATGATACACCGCAATTAGTTGGGCTTTACGCTAAAACATTTAATAGTGAAACCTCTACAACAACGTCTCAAACTTGCTTCACAGCAAGCTGCAGTGCAGCGCAAGTTGCAGCTTTAGATTTAGAACAATGGAAACGCGCGATTAGAGCGCGAGAAAATACAGGCGCCTTAGATGATGCAACTGTGTGTATTAGGCCAACAGCAGTTGGTGGCTCAGGTGGTAAAGCATTTAATTTAGAAGTGATTATTTCATGGCAAGGCAGACAAGAATTTACAGCCAATGATGCAACAGCCGCAATTGAGTGTGGCGAATCAGACAAAAAGCGCCGTTTAGTGGTTTTAACTAGTTACATTTACCTTAGGAGTTAAGCATGAGCATTAAGCAAAAAGGTTTTACCCTTGTAGAAATGATGATCTCGCTTTTTATAGGGGGCTTAGTACTTGGCGGCGTTATGTTCACCTACATTGGCATGAAAGTAACCACAAAAGACACCATGACCATCGGCGAGATCCAAGAGTCTGCGCGCCTTGCTATTAACATTATGCAGCGTGATATAGAACAAATTGGATTTTGGGGCACATACTACGATGACTCTTTTGTCGCAGGGAATACAACAAGGGCGACGGCAACAACTCCTGCACCAGATTGTTTTGAAGGGGCTAATAACGGGAGTTTTCCTGATTTAGCGTCTGCCACTAACTTTAGAACCATTTATGCAAAGGTTGCAGAAGAGTCCAAAGAACTAAATTGCGTGAGTAACCCTGTTAAAAGTACAGATATTTTACAGCTTAAATTTTTACAAGGTAACCGCTTAACAGTAGTAGCTGGAGGAAACGAAACCCAAGCAGGTCAAAACTATTTTATTGCAGAGCAAGAAAAGGCGCAATTTGTTCGCGGCGTAGTCAATGCTGGTGCGCTAAATATTAATGCAACTGTTTGGCCTTATAGCCACCACGTTTATTACATTTCAGAGCAAACGTACAAAGTTAATAATAAAAATATTACTGTTCCCGCATTGATGAGAAAACGCTTGGTAGGGGCTAATATTTCTACAGAGACAATAATGGAAGGCGTAGAAAATATGCGCTTTGTTTTTGGCCTCGATACAAATAACGACAGCCGCATTGATACCTATAAAAGTATCGGCGATATGGAACATTCAGACTGGGAAGACCGAAAGGGTATTTTAACTGTTCAAGTATTCTTATTGATAAGAGCTTTACAAGAAGACCCCGGGCTTAAATTAAAGAATCAAACATATACCTTGGGCGAAGACGATAATAAGCGCCAGTTAACATTTAATGACAGTTACAGACGCACCGTATTTACTACCACAATTCGATTAAACAACGTTGGATCAAACTTATGGCGTATTTAAAAAACTCACCTAACAAACAACAGGGTGTTGTGCTTATTACTGCATTAATTATGGTAATAGCCGTCACTGGTATTGCTGTAACACTGATGAGTAGCAGCAGTATTGACGTTAAAATTACAAATGCAGCGCAAGAACGAGAAGTCGCTGAAAACGAACTTATTGGTGAAGTTCAAAGAATGATTTCTGATGAGGCTAACAAAGGGGCTGCAAACCAGTTTTTTTTAACACCCGATGAAGTCTCTCACCATTCTGGAGACAACGGTGAAGGTATGACGATTGCAACGCACGGCGATATGCAAAGTAAAATGATTAACTTAAATCAAGGTGCACTTGATTTAGAATGCCCAAGGCGCTTTAACTTTACAGCGGGTATATCGTGCAACATGGTACAAGTTGCTACTACCGTTGAATATGGATCTAAAGCAAAGCATTCACTCACAATTGTGACAGGTGTAGCACAAGAAATGGCTAGTATGAGTAAGGGAATTTAAGATGAATTTTAAATTAAACAAAGTGCTAGCGGCATTACTTGG
>NZ_NTLW01000198.1:0-29217 GCF_002632075.1 Pseudoalteromonas sp. ESRF-bin5
AAGTAAACAGACACAATAATACCGGTAGCTAAACTAACGAGTGTTTTTATAGCCAAGTAAGAATTAATTGATTCTAAAAATCGGTCAATTTGCTTCATTTTACTATCAGGATCTTCAAGAGCCATATGTATTTTATTGCTTAGCAATGGGCCTTCAAACAGCATAAAAATAACCGTTAAGATTATTAAAAACATGTTTGCCATTACGCCACCAAGCCCTGTCAGCATGTTAGTTGCTACATCAACCATTTTGCCTGGGTCAAACATCGAAATAAGTTGTTCTTTATTAATTAAAATATTGTACTGGGAGGCGAGGTCTACAAGCCAAATAAACTCTTCTTTGAGTTGGGCTTTATATTCAGGAAGCTGCTGTGAAAAATCATTAATGGACTGGCCAACTAAGCCACCTAAGCTGACTCCAAGCCCAACAATAATTAGCACCACAAGCATCACTGCAATGCCTTTAGGAATTTTATAACGTGCAAAAAATTTAATTAGTGGATTACAAATAATGGCAATAAATGCCGCTAATATGAAAGGAATAACAATGACACTTGCTGATTTGATCCCTGCCAATACCACTACTAAAGCAGCAAAAACAATTAAGCTTTTATTTACACCCGTTAAACCTGCCACTTTATTTATCCTTTTATTTGTAATAAGGCCACAGTGTAAGGCAAAACCTAATGAAATGAAATAATTACAAAGTGATCATAACCCTTGTTACTTCGTATTAAGGATAGAAACTACATGCTAGTGAGTATAAATTAAAAACACTTGCTACAATTATATTTTGAGGATTCAATATGCATATATTTGTTACAGGTGCTACTGGGCTAATTGGCCAACATTTATGTCCTTTTTTAGAGCACCATAACACGGTTACCGTGCTTAGCCGTAATGCCACAAAAGCAAATGTATTATTGGGTCATAAAATTAAAGCAGTCACTGACATAAGCGCTGTTGATTTTAATACCGTTGACGTTGTTATTAATTTAGCCGGTGAGCCAATCGTTAATAAACGTTGGAGCGATAAACAGAAGCAAATTATACGTGACAGCCGCATTAATATAACGCAGCAAATTAGCCACGCTATTGCAGCAAGTACTAACCCTCCACACACATTTATATCAGGCAGTGCTATTGGCTACTATGGACGCCAAAGCAACAAGCGCATAGATGAAAACTTTACAGATCCCCACAATGAGTTTAGTCATCAGCTGTGTAAAGACTGGGAAGACGCAGCATTAAAAGCAGAGTCTGAAAAAACACGAGTCTGCCTATTACGAACCGGTATTGTATTAGCTAAAAAAGGTGGTGCATTAAGCAAGATGCTTCCCGCATTTAAATTGTGTTTAGGCGGGCCAATTGGTGACGGCGAGCAAGGTATGTCGTGGATACATATAGACGATATGACACAGCTTATTTTATATATTATGAAACACCCTGAAATTTCGGGGCCAATTAACGCCGTAGCACCAAACCCAGTTAGTAACTCAGAGTTTAGTAAACGCTTGGGTAATGCATTATCGCGTCCTGCTTTTATGCCCATGCCTGCATTTGTGCTGAAAGTATTAATGGGTGAAATGTCTGACTTACTTACTACCGGGCAATTTGTAGTGCCAACCAAAGCACAAAAGCATAACTATCGTTTTCATTACGAGAACCTTAAATCGGCCTTGGACAGCTTGGTTTAGCTGGCGTTAATTATCTTCTGTGTATACTCTATTCAGTTACGATATGGGTAACTACTACTATTTACCCATATTGACCTTTAATGATTAATACATAATACTTAAGTTAGTCAGACACAATTACCTAATAAAAGCGAAAATGAATGCTGCACCTGCCTACTGTGATTGGTCTCTCTTTTATACTTAACCTACTAATAGGGTTGTTTTTTTTATCTGTTCATAATTACAAAAAACAATCTGCTTTTTTAATTTTTGGTTTAGCGTGCATTGCATTTTCATTTGCTGAACTACTCGCATGTTTAAAACTAATACTTAATTTTCCTTTTATTACGAGTTATTTAGCGAATATTTTTATAATACTCAGCCCATTTTTAATTATTCTGGGACTACATAAATACAAATACAGCAAACCTTTAAACTTACGCCCTATTTACTATTTGCTACTTTTTACCGCTGTAATTTTATTATCTGTGTATCCTTACTCCGCGGCACAAATGGTAACGAGCTTTATTATTGCAGGGTTATACTTATTTTCTGCTTACATCATTAGCACTATGAGCTTTGTTGCAACCTTACAAAAAAAGGCATTAATTACCTGCTTTTTAATCCATAGTTTGCTTATGTTTGTTCAAACAGTGCTGCTTGCTTTACCTATTTTAAGCTTAAGCGAGACAACCTATTTAGAACCATTAGAGCTCATTTTAAGTAGTCATTTAATTTTAGCCACTTGCAGTGCATTATTACTCCCTTACTTATTAGCATCTAATACAGAACATACGCTTGCCAGCATTGCTAATACCGACGTTTTAAGTCAACTACTTAACCGCCGTGGTTTTTTTATAAAAGGAAAAAACGCGTTAAGTTTACCTCTTTACCAAAACAAAAATATTTCACTTATTTTGCTCGATATTGATTTTTTCAAACGGGTTAACGATACCTATGGCCACGAGGCCGGCGATCAAGCCATAAAGTGGATCGCTCAGCATGTAAAATCACAATTTTTAAATGAAGAGATATCAGCCAGGATCGGCGGCGAAGAATTTGCCATTTTGTTGCCCAACTGCTCATTAAGTGATGCCAGAAATAATGCCGAAGAACTACGCGAAAGCATAAGCAGTTATCCATTTTATTACGAGGGGCACGATATAAATTTATCGGTGAGTGCAGGCGTCAGTAGCACAATAAACGGCGAGCAGACTATAAAAGAGTTACTAGCGAACGCCGATAAACGACTCTACCTTGCTAAAGAAACTGGCCGTGACAAAGTGGTAACCTACGATGAAAAAAGCTTACTTTTGCAAGCTTAATTTGAAATAGTCTTAACTTGATCTGCCAGATTCAATTTGTAGAGTTGAATTAAATCTGACAGTGAATAGCCGATTTGTGCCAATTGCAGACACTCCTCTCAACAAACATTAATGACGGCTTTCAAGGGATAGCCGTCATGCTCATCTTCGTTTCAGTAAATTATCTTTAATAATTGCGGTCAAATTTCATACAAGCGGGTCGATAACCTCATAAGCCCAATCTTTTTGAGATAAAAATCATGGCTCGTCGCATACCTTGGAATAAAGGAAAAATCATCGGCCAAAAAGCACCACTTCGTCAGCAAGAAGTGTGGTCTATACGTGCCAGACTTGAAATTGCCAATAACACTAAAGAGCTGGCATTGTTCAATCTGGCCATTGACTCAAAGCTTCGAGATTGTGATTTAGTCGCTTTAAAAGTGTTAGATGTCATGCGAGCTGGTGAAATTTTAACGAGAGCCAGTATTGTTCAGCAGAAAACTGGCACCCCAGTAATGTTTGAAATCATCGCTCACACCCGCCAGTCATTGCTCGAATGGATTACTCTCGCAAATTTAAAATATGATGATTATTTATTTCCTTCACGAAAACACGCTGTGCCTCATCTTGGCACCCGCGCTTATGATCGCATAGTCCATAAATGGGTGTCATCCATCGGTTTAGAAAGCGGTTTGTATGGCACTCACACCATGCGCAGAACTAAGGTTTCTATTCTGTACAAGCGAGACAAAAACTTACGCGCCATTCAGCTGTTACTCGGTCATAAGAAAATTGAAAGTGCGGTTCGCTATCTGGGTATTGATGTGCAGGATGCGCTTGAGTTTGCTGAAAATCTTGATATTTGAGTTTCACTTTTATAGTTAAAATACTACACTATAATGCATACTAAGCTATTAAATTATAATGTTCTGTACAAATAAGAAACACTTATGCGTAAAAACCTGCCAGTTACTGATCGAGAGAAAACTTTCGGAAGTACAACTAAACTCATTTCAGTGACTGATACTAAAGGAACTATTCTTGAATGTAATGATGCTTTTGTTGAAGTCAGTGGCTTTGAAAAGCACGAGTTGATTGGCCAGCCTCATAATATGGTTAGGCATCCGGACATGCCACCAGAGGCATTTAAAAAGATGTGGCACTATTTGAAATCCGGTAAGCCTTGGATGGGTCTTGTGAAAAACCGCTGTAAAAATGGCGACTATTATTGGGTGGATGCGTATGTGACGCCTGTAACACAGAACGGCAAAATAATAGGCTATGAATCAGTTCGCTCCTGCCCCTCAAGTCAGGACGTGGAGCGGGCGACTAAACTTTATAGTGATATCAATGCAGGAAAAAGTAGTCGGTTTTCTTTACCCGTATCGCTTGAAAATGCCTTCTTAGTATTATCGATAACTCTATGTGTTGGGTTATTGGGTTTTGGTTTCAAAGAACTTTCTGAGGATGTACTACTAGCCTCAGTGATCATTTTTGCTATTTGGGTATCATTAAGCAGAAAGAAAACCCTCAATGCACTGAACGACATGCTCAACCATGCATTTTCAGATGAACTGGCGGTAAAAAGTTATACCGATGAAACTGATGATTTAGGCAAGCTTAAAGTTGCTATTTTAAGTCAGCTAGCGCATTTAGGAACAGTGATTACCCGCATCGAAAGTGCAGCTCTTGTTGTTGCCAAGGAATCGGAGAAAGGCGCAGAATTAACAGATAAAACCAGAAAAGACATTGAAAGTCAGCAAGCAGAAACCATTCAGGTGGCTACTGCTATGAATGAAATGTCGACTACTATTGCCGAAGTATCTAAGCATGTCAGTGATACCGCTACGCAGGCAGACACTGCTAACAACCTTGCAGTAAAAGGCACTAAGGTGGCGAATATTACCCGCGACTCTATTCAAAAGCTAAAACACACAGTAGAGCAGATTGGTAGTTCTGTGCGCGGTGTGTCAGAACAAACTTCACATATCGCCAGTGCCGCGCAAATAATTGAACAGATTGCAGATCAAACTAACTTACTTGCCTTAAATGCTGCTATTGAGGCTGCTCGTGCAGGTGAGCAAGGGCGAGGCTTTGCAGTGGTTGCAGATGAGGTAAGAAATCTTGCCCTGCGAACTCAAGAATCCACTAAAGAAATCTATGGTATCGTCACCGAATTAACGCAACGTGCAGGTGATGCTGTGAACGTCGCTGATGCTGGCGCGACTGATGCAGAAGATGGTCTTTCTCATGTCATTGAGAGTGGTAAAATGTTAAGTGGCATTTGCGAGTCTGTTGGTCAAATTGCATATATGTCTATTCAAATGGCTGCCGCAGTTGAAGAGCAAGCTCATGTTGCTGAGGATATAAACCGGCAGATAGTGAACATTTCAACGCTTGCCGATATGAGCTCTGAAAGCTCGATGAAATTATCAGAAACCATTATTTATCTTAATAAAATAGCTGATGAACTACATGAGCTGGTTGTTCGGTTTAAACGATAAATTCATAAATACGGTCATAATGTTTAAGAATATCTTTCTAAAGCACTATTGGTAATTTACGACTGAGTAAAACACTACTGGAGAGACTTTTGAGTGCACCTGATTATCCTGCTGATGAAGCCGTTCGTTTACTCGCGTTAAAACGCACAGCATTACTGGACTCGCCTGCTGAAGAGCGCTTTGATCGTATCACTCGACTGGCGGCTTTAATTTTTAATGTCCAAACGTGCTTAATTTCGCTAGTCGATGCTGACAGGCAGTGGTTTAAATCTAAGGTAGGGCTTGATGCTTTTCAGACTGACCGTGATATTTCTTTTTGCGGGCATGCAATATTGCACCCGGATATTTTTATCGTTACTGACGCAACAAAGGATGACCGCTTCTCTGCTAACCCGCTTGTGACCGAGGAGCCGCGTATACGTTTTTATGCAGGAGCGCCGGTTTGCGAGCCAGGTGGGCAACCTATTGGCACATTATGCCTTATAGATCCACAGCCTCGTGACTTGACGATAAGCGAAAAACGAGTATTACGTGAGTTAGCTGACATGGTTGAGCATGAGATTGCCAGACTAGATCAGGAAACGCTCCAACAAAAACTGTCAGCTGACATGACAAGAACGGCATCAATAATGGCAACGTTGCCAGATATGGTTTTTGTCATTGACCGAAACTTTCGTTTTTCAGTGTGTAACGACCATCCTGATTTGCTTAAGCCTCAACATGAAATTTTAGGGCAGAAAATCCTTGATGTATTGCCTAATGAGTTAGGTCATCAACTGATGGATAATGTTAAACAGGCTTTTGAGAACGGCAATGTCATTCATCACAACTACACCTTTAAAAAATTGAATAAATCCTTTGAAGCGCGATACAAGAAAATTGATGAAAATGAAGTTCTGATTATTATTCGCAATACTACTGAGCAAACCGCTGCACACTCTGCCATCAGACGTCTTTCGGAAGTTGCCAGGCAAACAACGAATGGCGTAATGATAACCGATATACGTGGTTTTGTTGTGTGGATAAATGAGGCGTTTACTAGCATCACTGGTTATAGCATCGAAGATATGCTGGGTAAAAAGCCAAGTGAACTATTGCAGGGAGCCGACACTGACCCCGAAATTGTTGACGAAATGAGAGAGGCCCTGTCTTTACAGCAGAGTTTCAATGTTGACGTACTCAATTACTCAAAAGAGCAGAAACCATATTGGGCGAGAATAGCTTGTAATCCGCTGCTCAATGAAGAAGGCGAGCTTAGTGGCTTTATTGCAATCCAGACCGATATCACGAAAGAGAAGCGGGATGAAGAACTCATTCGCAATAGTGAGAACTTACTTAAGGCGGTGATTGATGCCAATACTATTGGCACATGGCGTCTTAATTTACAAAATGGCGAGTTAGTAATTAATGATAAATGGGCGTCATTGTTGGGCTACGAATTTTCTGAACTACTGCCAACTACCAGAGAAACCTGGGAACGACTGACCCATCCTGATGATTTAGCCTATTGTGCTGAACAAATCGAAAAACATGCAGCCGGTCTTATTCCGATATACGAAGCCAATATTCGAATGAAACATAAAAACGGCGAATGGATTTGGATAAACACCAGGGGGCGAGTGTCCACAAGAACAAATGATGGTAACGCTGAGTGGATGCTGGGTACGCACTTCGATATTAATGACCAAATACAGGCCGAAAGCTCACTCAACGAAAAATCAAAACAGATGGAAGCTGTTGTCGAGAGCTTACTTGATGGCATTATTACCATTGATAGCAAGGGTAAGGTACTTACATTTAATCAAGCTGCAAATGAAATTTTTGGTTATTCTGATGAAGAAATTATAGGCAGAAATATCAGTATGCTTATGGGCTCACCGCATCGTGAACATCACGATATCTACTTATCAAATTATATTAACCGTGGTATCAGCGACATTACCGGTCGTATTCGTGAACTTGATGCATTGCACAAAAATGGTACAACATTTCCTATTGAGCTGGGTGTTGTTGAAGTAAAAATGGCTGGTGAAACTAATTTCATTGGAATCGTGCGGGACATCACTCAGCGTAAAAAGCGTGAGCAAGAAATACATCAGTTAGCATTTTATGACCCACTCACATTACTACCAAATCGACGGTTGTTATTAGACCGATTACAGGGGGCAATGACACATTGTTCACGCGCCAACAATTTTGCGGCTTTAATGTTTCTTGATTTAGATAACTTCAAAAATCTTAACGACAGTGCTGGTCACAATAAAGGCGATTTATTGTTATGCCGAGTCGCTGAACGATTGGTTAGTTCAGTTAGGCAGGGTGATACGGTGTCACGGTTAGGGGGTGACGAGTTTGTTGTCGTAGTATCAGACTTAAGTAATGATAAAGAAACGGCTGCTAATCAGGCTGAATCACTTGCGCAAAAAATCATGGCTCACTTAGCGCAGGAATATGACTTAGAGGGTTTAACCTACAATAGCTCCGCAAGCATCGGGGTAACACTGTTTAATAGCACAAGCGTCCCAACAGAGGACCTATTAAAACAAGCCGACATGGCAATGTATAAGGCTAAAGAGGCTGGTCGCAATGCCGTGCAATTTTTTGATCCCAAGATGCAGGTTGCAGTTAGCTCAAAAGCGACCTTGATCCACGACTTGTATAACGCAATACAGCAAAGACAATTTACTCTTTTCTATCAAAAGCAGATTGACCAGCATGGGCGGGTTGTTGGTGTCGAAGCGCTGTTACGCTGGTTTCATCCAGAAAAAGGGATGATTTCACCGGCACAATTTATCCCTCTAACAGAAGAAACAGGCCTTATTGTGCCTATTGGGGATTGGATTTTACAACAGGCGTGTGAGACTTTAGCCAATTGGGCTAAACAACCTGTTACGAAAAATCTGAGCGTTGCGGTTAATATTACCGTGGTTCAATTTAGCAAAGATGATTTTGTTCAGAAAGCAATCAACTCATTGAAAAATTCAGGCGCTAATCCTCAACTGCTAAAGTTAGAAATAACAGAATCACTCTTGGCTAATAATATTCCAGATGTAAAAGCTAAGATGCGAGAATTGCAGCAATGCGGTGTTACGTTTTCTATTGATGATTTTGGTACTGGTTATTCATCTTTATCATATTTGAAACAGTTGCCTATAAACCAGTTAAAAATAGATCAGAGTTTTGTTCGGGACATCATTAACAGTAGTAATGACAAGGCGATTGCTCAGGCTGTTATAACATTAGCTAGCTCCATGGGTCTGCAAGTCATCGCTGAGGGCGTCGAGACAGAGGATCAGCGAGCATTGTTACATAGAATGGGCTGCAATACTTATCAGGGATACCTTTTTGGAAAGCCATGCAGACTTGAAGAGCTAAAATTATAAGTGTGTTACATCAATGCAATTGTGTGACGATGATTAGCGTTTTACGCCCCGCTTTTATGAATAATATAAGAAAGTAATTATTAACGTCTGCTTTCAGAGTACTGCTGATTTTTGGTAGATATGACCTGAAAGCCCGCTTTTCGCTCATAGCTGCCTTTCAGATCAAGTCTAAACCTATTTGCTTATACTGTCAGATCAGATATGAGCTACTACACTTAATTACTAAATAAAACTATCTGTGTATTTTGATTCATAAAAAAAGCCCTTCAAATGAAGGGCTTTACTACACACAACAATCTATCTATTTAATTTAGCGTACCCTTACTTGCACTTAAACGTTGCTTCATCTGCTTTGTTTGGTACAAATTTGATATCTGATACCGACACAGAGGCTTTACTTGAGCTGTGCAAACTAAATGGGCTTGTTAAACTCGCAAAATTTACGCCTTTATCAGCAAAGCATTTAAGGTCAATCGAAACTGACTGCCACTTACTAAGTAAACGACTATCTACAACGTTAGCTAGGTTAATACTTTCACCACATTCACCCGAGCACATTGCAAGTGAAAGCTCATTACCAAGCGCTTGATTAAGCTTTATGTCAAAACTAATTACGCCATTTGCTTCAACATAAGTAATAGTATCTTCAGCAAAGCTCGTTACTATTTCTGCGCTCGCTTTTTCACTCCCGTCAAAATTAAACTGACGAGCATCTTCTTGTACAACCTTATCTTCAGTTCGGTATTTTATAGCGCCAAACTCATGGGTACTGCTCGACACATCTAACAATTCATCACCCGATTTGAGCAATAAGCGCCATGGCGCAACCGGTGCGCCCACTAAAATATCCATACTGGTTAGTGATGAATTATCTAATTGCGAATTTTCATCTAAATTATCCGCAAGTATATTTTTATCGCCATAGGTTAAACCAAAGCCATACGGTAATAACGGCGAGTAATCTTTATCTCCCTTATTAACCGTTGTTTGAACTGCCGTTTTAGGCCATGAAAAAGAAAGTTTGCCTTTAAAATCATGGTTAACACTTCCGTCGGCTGCTTTTAGTAGCACATCGGCAACACCACCGCCTTCAGTACCAGGTAACCATGCTGCTACAAATGCATCAGACGCATTAAGTTCACTGTTTACCCACATTGGACGACCAGAAATAAATACAGAAACAACGTTTATTCCTTGCGCTTTTAATGACTTTAACAGCGCTAACGATTTTTTATTGCCGCGCTCAAATTCAAGATTATCTCTGTCACCATGACCTTCCGCGTAAGGTTCTTCACCAAATACAACAACGGCTACATCGGGTCTTTGATCAAAAGAGCCATCATCACTGAGTGTAACTTTACCGCCTGCGGCAGTAACTTGCTCTTCTAAGCCTTTATAAATTGACGTGGCTCCTGGGAAGTCAGCATTTTTATTGTTAGTGCCCTGCCAAGTAATACTCCACCCACCAGACTGTTTACCGATATTATCGGCACCGTCACCGGTAATAAGTACATGTTGATTTGGCGAAAGCGGCAATAAGTCATTTTTATTTTTAAGAAGTACGAGTGACTCACGTACTGCTTGTCGTGCTACTTCACGGTGATCTTGTGCGCCAATTAATTCTGTTTTACCTGAATATAAACGGTTTGCTGGACTTGGCTTATCGAATAAACCCGCGCGTAGTTTTACACGCAATACACGTGCAACAGCATCGTCAATACGCGCCATGCTAATTTCGCCAGATTTAACTTGCGCTATGGTATTTTCATACAGTGGTTTCCAAGCGCCCGTTGGCACCATAAATATATCTAGCCCTGCATTAATAGCTTGTGGGCAGCTATCGTTAGTACAGCCCTTTATTTGTCCATGTCCATTCCAGTCACCAACAACAAACCCGTCAAAACCCATGCGTGTTTTTAATACATCGGTCAGTAAATATTTATTACCATGATTTTTAACACCGTTCCAACTGTTAAACGACGCCATTACAGACTGACTACCCGCCGATAATCCACCCACATAACCTTGTGCATGAATATCAAATAACGATTGCTCACTGTCGATATTGTTACCTTGATCGTCACCATCAACAGTGCCGCCATCACCTAAAAAGTGCTTAACAGTACTAATTACTCGTTTATCACTTAAAAAGTCTTCATCGGCCTTACCTTGTAAGCCATTTACAATAGCTGCTGAATACTCTCGCACTATTGCAGGGTCTTCAGAATATCCCTCATAGGTTCTACCCCAGCGATCGTCACGTACAACTGCAACGGTTGGCGCAAACACCCAATCAATACCTGTAGCCATAACCTCTACCGCGGTAACAGCTGCAATTTGTTCAATTAGTTCAGGATTATTAGCCGCACCTAAACCAATATTATGTGGAAATAACGTAGCACCAATCACATTATTATGACCATGCACTGCATCTGTTCCCCACATAGTAGGGATTTTGCTACCGTCTATTGAATCATCAACAGACGCTTGATACATTTTTTCAGCAAGGGCAACCCAATCTTGTGGTGTGGCATGTTTATCCCCATTAGGAAACGCCCCACCCCCGTTTAAGTAAGAACCAAAACCGTATTTACGCATATCTTCAACGGTAATATCGCGTATTTCAGGCTGAATCATTTGCGCTACTTTTTGCTCAAGTGTCATTGAGTTTAAATAACTCGCTATTTGCGCTTCTATTTCTGCATCTTTTTTAACCGCAATGTTGAGCTTGGGCCATATTTGTTCAGCACTAGCATGCGCTTTTGTAGTATCAGCTTGATTAGTATTGTCGTTTGAGCAAGCTGTTAATGTTGTCACTGAGGCAACCAATGTTGCTAATGCAATTTTATTGAGCGTAAAACGTGTGTTCATTATAAAGTCTCCTTAGCTTGAACAGGTTTGCTGCCACTTAAGCCGTAAAATACGATGAATAGATAACATAAAATTGGTAAAACATACGAAAGTTGAACCCCAACACTATCAGCAAGTGCACCTTGTAAAAGCGGCACAATTGCACCGCCTACAATTGCTAAACATAAAATGCCCGAACCCTGCGCTGTGTGCTTGCCTAAGCCATTTAGTGCAAGGCTAAAAATAGTAGGAAACATAATAGAATTAAATAATCCAACTAATAATATTGACCACATCGCTAACTGACCAGATGTGCTCATGGCAATAACAACTAGAACAATAGCCATGGTTGCATTAAAACCAAGCACTTTACCGGCAGGAAGTTTTTGCATTACCGCCGCGCCAATAAAACGCCCAACCATTGCACCGCCAAAATAATATGTAATGTAATGAGCCGCGACATGTTCTTTTAATCCAGCAATATTTTCTTGCGCTAAAAAGCTAACTAAAAAACTACCAATCGCAACTTCCGCGCCCACATACATAAATATGCCTACTGCACCCAAAACAAGGTGGCGATACTGCCATGCACTCCCTTCAATGGTGTCTGATTTCTCGGCTGCTTCTTTTTGCTCGCTCATAATGTCAGGAAGCTTAAGCCATGCAAACACACCGGCTAATACAATTAGCATTGCAGCAAGTAGCAAGTAAGGAAGTTGAACTGATTCGGCATTTTGCGCCGGTGTTAAAAAAGCATCCGACGCTGAGCCTAGTATTAATAATGCACCAAAAGACGGAGCAACCGTGGTACCAAGTGCATTAAATGCCTGTGTTAATGTCAAACGAGAAGACGCTGTTTTTGCAGGACCTAATAAGCTTACGTATGGGTTTGCAGATACCTGTAATAAAGTAATTCCGCTTGCTAAAACAAACAACGCAAACAAAAATACAGGATAGTTATGCATTTGTGCCGCTGGATAGAATAATACACAGCCAACTGCAGCAATTAGTAACCCGACAACAATGCCGTTTTTATAACCCAGCTTTTTCACAATAAGCCCGCTGGGTATAGACATTAAAAAGTAAGCACCAAAAAAACAAAACTGCACAAGCATAGCCTGCACGTATGTTAAATCGAATACCGCTTTTAAATGCGGGATTAGAATATCATTTAGGCAGGTAATAAAACCCCACATAAAAAATAGCGTTGTTAACGATGTAAGTGCAAATCCATAATTATTATCGCCTGTGTTTTGCGATTGTGTGTGTGTCGTTGTTGGTGCTGAACTAGCCATGTGCTCTCCGCAATTTATTATTATCGTTAACCTTCTCTGTATTGTTAATAAATTGGCGGCTAAGCCATGCTATTAAAGAGTTGACCTGAAGGTTAATTAACATTAATCTTAAAAATGTAAGCGCTTTCACAGCTAATTAAATACGAACACGTAACATAATTCAACAATTTTTATTTTTTTATCAAGTCGAGAGTAAGCTACGAGGCAGTAAATATCGGCGCTAAAAGTGCAATTTAGGTTTTAAAAGGTTTGTAACTAATGACTAAAATATCTTTACCAACTTGTTCACCTCTATTAACAAAAGAGTTTATTTATGGTGTAGCAACAGCGTCTTTCCAAATAGAAGGTGGCTCAACTCACCGTCTGCCGTGTATCTGGGATACCTTTTGTGATACTCCAGGTAAAATAGCTGATAACTCAAATGGGCATGTTGCGTGCGATCATTACAATAATTGGAAACAAGACATAGATTTAATCGAATCATTAGGAGTAGATGCTTACAGACTTTCTATTTCTTGGCCTCGTGTTATTACAAAAAGTGGTGAGCTTAACCCTGAAGGCGTAAAGTTTTACACCGACATCTTAGATGAACTGAAAAAGCGCAATATCAAAGCGTTTGTCACGTTATACCACTGGGATTTACCTCAACACCTCGAAGACGAAGGGGGTTGGTTAAATCGAGAAACAGCTTATGCGTTTGCTCACTATGTTGATTTAATTACCTTTGCATTCGGTGACCGAGTCCATTCATACGCTACCTTAAACGAGCCTTTTTGCAGTGCTTTTTTAGGTTACGAAATTGGCATTCATGCGCCAGGGAAAGTGGGTAAACAATACGGACGCAAAGCCGCCCACCATTTGTTATTGGCACATGGGCTTGCCATGACCGTATTAAAGCAAAACTCACCGACGACTTTAAACGGTATCGTGCTTAATTTTACTCCCTGTTATAGCATCTCTGAAGACGCTGATGACATTGCTGCAACAGCGTTTGCAGATGACTACTTAAACCAGTGGTACATGAAACCCATCATGGATGGTACATACCCAGAAATTATTGAACAATTACCTTCAGCACATCTGCCAGATATTCACGATGGTGACATGGCTATTATTTCGCAATCAATTGATTATTTAGGTATTAACTTTTATACCCGTCAATTTTATAAAGCGCACCCTACTGAAATATATGAGCCAATAGAGCCTACTGGCCCGCTAACCGATATGGGCTGGGAAATTTACCCTAAGTCGTTTACAGAGTTATTAGTCACACTTAACAATACCTATACCCTACCGCCTATTTTTATTACTGAAAATGGCGCAGCGATGCCTGACAGCTATAATAATGGTGAAATCAATGATGTAGATCGACTAGACTACTACAACAGTCACCTAAATGCCGTTCACAATGCAACAGAACAAGGCGTTAGAATAGACGGCTATTTTGCCTGGAGCCTAATGGATAACTTTGAATGGGCAGAAGGCTACTTAAAAAGATTTGGTATAGTTTATGTAGATTACAGCACACAGCAACGTACTATAAAAAATAGTGGCCTAGCCTATAAAGCATTAATCTCAAATAGATAAAAAAACGTATTTATTAACGCAACTAAAAAAACATAAAGCGAGATAAAGCAACCATGGTTAGTGTAAAAGAAAAAATAGCCTACGGATTAGGCGACACCGCCAGTAATATTATTTTCCAAACGGTAATGATGTTCCTAATGCTTTACTATACCGACGTGGTGGGCTTATCCCCCGCTGTTGTTGGTACTATGTTTTTAGCTGTTCGCATTTTTGACGCCGTAACCGACCCCCTAATGGGCAACCTAGCTGACAAAACACATACTCGATGGGGGCATTTTCGCCCTTACCTACTATGGCTTGCGCTCCCTTTTGCCATTATTAGTATTTTAGCGTTTACTACACCAGACTTAGAAGGCACTGACAAAATAATCTATGTCTTTAGCACCTATACCTTACTGATGGTTGCTTACACTGCTATTAATATACCTTATTGCGCACTCGGTGGCGTTTTAACCGCAGACGCAAAAGAGCGCGTTACTATTCAATCGTACCGTTTTGTATTTGGGATGCTTGGTGGTGTTATTGTTGCTGGATGCACCATGCCAATGGTTGAATACTTTGGCCAGGGCGATAACGCTAAAGGTTATCAGCTAACCATGACCGCCATGAGTATTTTAGGCCTTGTGCTGTTTTTACTCTGCTTTTTAGGCACTAAAGAACGTATTCAACAACCCAAAGAACAAAACATCCCTTTTGCTAAAAGTATTCAAGCCCTAGTAAAAAACGATCAATGGCGTACCTTGTGTATTGCTGCATTTTTCTTACTGACCGGCCAAGTGCTTAGGCTAACTCTGGCGGTATATTACGTCAAATACTACCTCGGTCGGGAAGATTTAATTACCCTATTTATGACCCTAGGTGTAGTTGCTAGTATGATAGGTTGCGCCGTTGCACAGCCGCTAGCTGCGCGTTTTTGCAAAATAAAGGCCTACATCAGCTTACAACTTATCGCTGCAACTATTTGTGGATTTAGCTACTTTATTGGGAGTGAACAACTGGTTCTCGCGTTTGCTGCTTTTATTCTATGGAAATTCTTTTTAGATATGGCGACCCCACTCCTATGGGCAAAAATGGCTGATACCATAGATTATGGTCACGAAGTAACGGGATTACGGATTACGGGCTTAGTTTACTCAGGTGTTATATTTTTTATTAAGATGGGTGTTGCTGTTGGAGGTGCTATCGCAGGTTGGCTATTATCATTTTACAGTTATCAGGCTGATGTGACGCAAACAATGAGTACTCAGCAGGGAATTTTACTGTCGTTTACTGTACTACCAGCCCTAGGATCCCTTTTTGTAGCATACACAATGAAAAAATATACATTAACTAACCAGGTTGTTGAAAATATTCAATCAAAGCTAACCACAGTCAACAACACTAAGGTATGATTTAGCTGATTAAGTTAAGGGTGAAAGCGAGTCAATAAGTAACATGGCAACAATTTATCAAGTATCAGAGCTTGCAGGTGTATCGTTAGCTACCGTCTCTCGGGTAATGAACAAAAACACAAAAGTAAGTGATAAAACAACTAAAAAAGTACTCGATGCAATGCAAACATTGGGTTACAAACCTAACTCAATAGCCCAATCTTTAGCATCAAACTGCACTAACAGTGTTGGTATTTTAGTATCTGAATTACATGGTCCTTTCTTCGCCCAAATGATGGCCGGGATTGAGTCTGAGCTTAGAGCTGCCGGTAAACACGTTATTATTACAACCGGCCACAGTGAAGAAGATAAAGAAAAAGAAGGCATCGACTTTTTAATTAGCAGGCGCTGCGACGCCATAATTTTGCATGTTGAAGCAGTGACCGACGAATACCTGATATCGCTCAGTAGAGGCACAACGCCTGTTTATTTAATGAGCCGCTACGTCAAAGAACTCAAAGAGCACTGCATTAGCTTAGATAACAAACTAGGCGGTTATTTAGCAACTAAATCGGTGTTAGAACAAGGCCATACCGAAATTGCTTATATTGCAGGCCCTCAGTTTAAGGCCGATGCTGCAAACCGTTTAGCTGGCCATAAACAAGCCCTCGAAGAAGCCAATATAACGTTTGACCCATCGCTCTATTTTGAAGGTGATTTTAACGAAACCGGGGGAAGTTCAGCGCTTGAGCACCTCATTAATAGTAAGCTAAATTTTACCGCTCTTGTGTGCGCAAACGACGAGATGGCCTCAGGTGCGATGAAATATGCCCGAGAGCACGGCTATCACCTACCTAACGATTTATCGATAGTCGGATTTGATAACGTAATATTTGCAAACTACCTCTACCCGACACTGACAACGATTGATAATCCGGTAGCTAAAATGGGTGAAATGGCCGCAAAACTTGTTCTTAAAGACGTATACCAAACAAAAAATATTAAAATAAATCGTTTTTTTGAACCCACACTAATGCAGCGTGACTCTTCAGCGCCACTAAAATAAAAAAGCGGCTAATGCCGCTTTTTTGTATTTCATTGCAACGTTTACCGTTACTTTGCAATCCAGGGAGTTACTTTTAATACATTACTAATTTCACCGAACGATTGGCTATCCTCTTCCCAGTTATCGTCAACATCAAAATAACAAATCGATTCCTCGCAGGTTACGTTTTCATCATTAATGCTTATTGGGTTTTTAAAGGTAACCGCCACACCTTTTTGCTCAGGTAATAAAAACCACATTAGCTTACTAACAAAAAAACCTGACAAATCAGTTAGTAATTCGTCTAGCTCCTCGTTAATGGTATATAACGCATGTTTTGAGAAAGCTAAATCGTCAAATTCGTTAGCTTCTATTTGTAGCTTTAACTGGCAGTCATGCTCAGGGTTTTGTGGCTCGATAACAATAACGGCTTTATCTGAATCAAGTTGCTTATCAAAAGGCAACAACAGCTGTGCGCTATCTGTGAAATTAAGCGGATACTCGTTATTCTCTGTTAAAATGGTTCCGTTTTTTATTGCGCATGCCTCATTAGTAGCAATGTCGCTTATGTAAAAGTTGACACGGGCATATTGAAAATCCCCTTTATTAACTACTTTTAAACGGTCATAAAACCCATCGTACGACATTACAAACTCTCTGGCGTTGGCGTTAAATGCACTTAAGCTCAACAAAAAAAGTAAACTCGCGTAAAAGTAACCTGTCATATATTTATTCATCAAAATAAGCTCTGTTTTGTCTAATCATCGTATTTAACTCCTCAATGTATGCCTCGCCTCGCTCAGAGTAAGACATCAAACCATGAGTTAGTTTGGTTGCTAATACTGGCTTTTTTTCACGGCGCAGGTTTTCACGTATGCCCCGTAACTCTTTGTAAGCGCCATGAGTATTTATATTTCTAAAATAAGAGCTTACTGCAGCACGCACCGATTGAAATGCAGCGACTTCGTGTGCTGCGCCAGTTTTACGACGCTTTGGCACCATGCCGCAACCTTTTGAGTAACACCACTGACCAAAAAAATTCAGACCAATTCGCGCAAACCGAGAGGTCCCCCAAGCCGACTCATTTGCAGCTTGCATTAATGCCATTTCTTTAGGAATAATATCAACACGGCGCAAAGCCTGAGTTAGCACAAGTGTGTTAACCGTTTCAGGTAAGCCATATTGTTTAAGGATTTTAACAATATCTTTGTTTTGTTTCTCTTCAAGCGATAGGTTGTTTTCAAGCATCATACGGGCTATTTCTAGCTTGGCACGTTGTTGTAATATTTTTTTATTTTCAGCCTCAACATGAGGGCGAATAAAATCAAAAAATGCGCGTTTTTTCTCTTTTACATCGGTAAATTCAGAAAATTTAGGCAACGTGACATTGTGTAACGGCTTTTCTTTTTTCTTCACTTTTTTAGCTTGTTCACTGGTGATTTGATCTACGCTATCGGTTTCATCACTTTGTACAAACGGGTACGCAAGCGCCCATATAAAAAGGATGGCTAACAAAAACTGAAAGATAATCTTAAGCATGTATTGTCTCATTCAAACAACTATTTATGTATGGTAACTACACACACATACGAACCTTCATTATACCTAAGCCACTATATAAACGCGAATTACAAAAATATGTTCATTCGCAATTTATAAGTGCATGGGTATACTAAGCACTAAACAGGTTAAATAGTGGTTTAGCAGTATGGACAAAGTTTGGCAAAGTAGAATAATAGAGCAATATAAACACAGACCTAACGACAACCGTTCACCTTGGCAGGTTGACCGCTCAAGAATCATTCATGCCGCTGCGTTTAGGCGCTTACAAGCTAAAACACAAATTATGGGGATTGGCCTAAACGACTTTTATCGTACCCGCCTTACCCATTCGTTAGAGGTGTCACAAATTGGCACAGGTATTTTAAGGCATTTAAAAGCACAGCACAGTGATTTTAGCCATTTCCCATCAACCGGTTTACTCGAAACACTTTGCCTAGCTCACGATATTGGCCACCCACCATTTGGCCACGGAGGTGAAATTGCTCTTAACTATATGATGCGAGACCATGGTGGCTTTGAAGGAAACGCTCAAACTTTACGAATAGTTGCTAAGCTAGAGCCCTACAGTAATGGTTATGGTATGAACCTTACACGCCGTACATTACTCGGGTTTATTAAATACCCAGCATTTATAAACGAGTTGTGGCACACCATACCCGATACGCATAACTCACGTGCTTTTATCAAAGCCGATGATTGGCGCCCTGCCAAAGGGTTATACCAAGACGACGCACACATATTTGACTGGATTGTTGAACCACTAAGCCAAAACGACAGAACGTTATTAAATACTCACGCAACAATAGATAAACACCGCGCTAAAACACTTTATAAATCCCTCGACAGCGCCATAATGGAACATGCCGACGATATAGCATACGCCGTGCACGATTTAGAAGACGCCATTGCAACCCGTGTTTTAACATTAGATGACTGGCAAACGCACGCACTTCCCCACTTGCAAGCGCTTAATTTTGAGTGGCTGAATACCTTGCTTGAAACGTTAACATCTCGACTATTTTCAAAAAATGATTTTGAACGAAAAGACGCCATAGGTGAGCTGGTAAACACCTTCATTATTCACATTCATTTAGACATACAAAACGAAGCATTTGAATGCCCTATTTTAAAATACACTGCTAAGTTGCACCCAGAGTATGAAAACGTACTACACATACTCAAGCACTTTGTATTTCAACGCTTAATTCGTGACCCTGAAATGCAACAGATTGAGTTTAAAGGGCAAAACCTACTCATTGAATTGTTTACAGCGTTTGCAAGCGATCCGCTTCGTTTGTTACCCGAAACAACGCAAGCGCAATATATTGAGGCTCAAAAACATAATCAAGGCATGCGAATTATTTGTGACTACTTAAGTGGTATGAGTGATGAATACGCATATAAAACCTATCAGCGGTTATTTTTGCCTGCGCAGTAGTCAACAAACAGGTTTTTGACTCCAAAATACAGATAATAAAAAGCCGGGTAAATTTACTCGGCTTTTGTATTTTAAAATAAGGTAACGTTAACGCGTTTTATAGCTCTTTTACACCCATGTTATATAGCGTAAAACCAAACATATCTGCGTATAAATCTATAACTTTGCTGGTTGGTGTGCCCGCACCATGACCCGCATTTGTTTCAATACGAATAAGTGTAGGGTTATTTCCAGCCTGCTTAGCTTGTAATTCAGCAGCAAATTTAAATGAATGAGATGGCACCACACGATCATCGTGATCACCGGTTGTTACCATAGTGGCAGGATATTCAACGCCCGCTTTAACGTTATGCAATGGCGAGTAAGCTTTAATATATTCAAACATTTCTTTACTTTGCTCACTAGTACCGTAATCGTATGCCCAACCAGCGCCCGCTGTAAATGTATGGTAACGAAGCATATCAAGTACGCCTACCGCTGGTAATGCAACTTGAAATAAGTCAGGTCGCTGCGTCATCACAGCACCTACTAATAAACCACCATTTGAACCACCGCGCAGTGCTAAACGTTTTTTAGACGTGTACTTTTTATCTTGTAAGTACTCTGCTGCTGCAATAAAGTCATCAAACACATTTTGCTTTTGCATTTTTGTACCAGCATTGTGCCAGTCTTTACCGTATTCACCGCCACCACGAATATTTGCAACGGCATACACCCCACCTTGCTCAAGCCAAAGCGCGTTAACGGGGCTAAAACTTGGCGTCAAACTTACATTAAAACCACCGTAACCGTATAAAATAGTCGGGTTTGAACCATCTAATTTTATACCCGTTTTGTAAGTGATGATCATCGGCACTTTTGTACCGTCTTTTGAGGTATAAAAAACTTGCTCAGAGGTGTAATCATTACTGTTGAAATCGATTGCCGATTCACGATAAACCTTTGACTCGCCTGAGCTTACATCAAACGAAAAAGTAGTCCCCGGAGTTTTATAGTTAGTAAACGAGTAATAAAGCGTCGATTGATCTTTTTTACCACGAAAACCACGTGCACTCCCTACGCCGGGTAAGTTAATTTCACGGATTAAGTCACCTTGCTTATTATATTGTTTAACATGCGAAATGGCATCTACCATGTAATTAGCAAAAAAAGTATCTCCGCCTTTGCTTAGGTTAAGCACGTTATCGGTCTCTGGAATAAAATCGACCCAATTTTCAGGCGCCGGGTCATTTGCATTAACCGTAACCACTTTTTTGTTTGGTGCGTTTAAATTTGTAACTAAGTAGAGCGTATCGCCATCGTTATCAATCACAGATGTATCTGAATCTGAGTTACCAACAACAGTAACAAAATCACTATTTTCTTTACTTAAGTCTTTTATAAAAAGTTTGTTTCCAGACGTTGAAACACTGGCAGAAATTAGCAAGTACTTGCCATCATCTGTCACATCGGCGCCAACGTAACGATGCTTTTGCGCCTCGCTGTCGCCAAATACAACACGATCGTCATCCTGCGATGTACCCAAAGCATGATAATACACTTTATGTTGATCTGTTTTAGCCGATAGTTCACTGCCTTTTGGTTTATCGTAGCTTGAGTAATAAAATCCTTCGTTACCTAACCAATCAATACCACTAAATTTCACATCAACTAAAGCTTGCTCTACTTGCTCTTTAGTGTGTGTATCAATAACAATAATTTCACGCCAATCACTGCCCCCTTCAGAAACTTGATACGCTAATAAACTACCATCTTTAGAAAACGATAAACCCGACATAGACGTTGTACCGTCGTCGCTAAATTTATTAGGATCTAAAAATACCTCTGGCGCTTCATCGCCTTTGCTGCGGTATAAAACATATTGATTTTGTAAGCCATCGTTTTTGTAAAAGTAGGTGTAACCGCCCTCTTCAAATGGCGCACCTATTTTTTCGTAATTCATCAGCTTTTCAAGGCGCTCTTTGAGCTTGTTTCTGTAAGGGATTTGTTCTAAGTATGAAAAAGTAGCCGTATTTTGCGCTTTTACCCAATCAGCAGTCTCTGCACTCATATCGTCTTCTAACCAACGATAAGGATCGGCAACGTTTTCTCCAAAATAGGTATCAACTACATCACCTTTTTTGGTTTCGGGATACACGACTGAGTTAACTTGATTCATAGATGATTTTACTTCTTTTTGATCTGACGTATTGGTTGGCTCTGAACAGCCACTAAGTGCCAATAATACAGCACATGCAAGAGTACGTTTGAGTAACATAATTTGTGTTCTTTTTATTGATTAAGTAGTAGGAATAACTTATGAGTTTTTTAAGCTCATGTCTATTAAGATGCGTTAAGTGCCATTTATCGCTGTAAACAAGTGTAAACTTACGCTTTAATAGTAAAAACATACAATAAAAATAAAGCGTGATTTATGGAAAAACAAGAACCCACTTTCAACAGTTTTAAAGCTTTTTACCCTTATTATTTAAAGGAGCATCGCAACGTAACCTGCAGGCGCTTGCATTTTATAGGTAGCTTATTAGTACTTATGGTTATTATTAGCGCATTATTAAGTCAAAAATTTGCGCTATTGTGGCTGCTACCCGTTATTGGCTATGGCTTTGCGTGGGTTGGGCATTTCTTTTTTGAAAAAAACCGACCAGCTACATTTAAACACCCATTTTATAGTTTGTGGGGAGACTGGGTTATGTTTAAAGATATATTAACCGGAAAAATAAAATTTTAATAAAGTTACTCGCACCAAAAAGCCACCTTAATTAGGTGGCTTTTTGGTGCAAATAACGTGGGTATTTAACGCTATACCACTTTAGTTAACCAACCATGCTTGTCTTCGCTTTTGCCCCATTGAATGTCGTTCAATGCTTGGCGCAAACGTGCAGTTGTTGGCCCAGGCTCTCCTGTGCCCACTTTATATTCTTTATCGTTATGAATAAACGTTCCCACTGCCGTTAATACCGCAGCAGTACCTGAAAGCGCAGCTTCTGTGCCTGGTTTTGCAGCACGCTCTAAAAGTTCAGTCACTGTAAAATTACGTTCGCTCACAGTCATGCCTAAATCTTTAGCAATCGTTAAAATACTATTACGCGTTACGCCGTGTAAAAAGGTGGAGTCGAGCGCTTTGGTTATGATTTCGTTGCCATCAATTAAAATAAAGTTTGCAGCGCCCGTTTCTTGTACATCACCACCTGGGCAAAATAATATTTGATCTGCTTGATACTGTTTACGTGCAGCGCTAATTGGGCCAAGTGCACTGGCGTAGTTACCGCCGCTTTTAACCATTCCCATATGAGGTGCACAGCGCATACCGTCTTCTTCAAGTAACACACGTAATGCCGTAGCACCACCAGCAAAATAATCACCTACTGGCGAAAGTAAAGTGTACAACAATGAGCTCATTGAAGGGGCTGCCGCTTTACCAATTGCCGCTTCTGTGCCTATATGTGTTGGGCGAATATACATAGAGCCAGGCGGTAATGGGGTTGCATCGGCATATTGGCGAACAATATCAATAATCATCGTTTTGAGCATATCGCCATCAAAACTTGGCAAGCTTAAAAGTGCAGAGCTTTGCTGCATACGTGCTATGTTTGCATCCATTCTAAAAATATAAACAGACCCATCTTCATGACGAAATGCTTTTAAGCCCTCAAAACAGGTGCTTGAATAATGAAGAACGTGTGCACCAGCATGAAACTCAAGCTTATCGCATGGAACAACTGAGGTTTCGCTCCATTGATTATCTGAAAAACGAGCTTGAATCATCTGTGGCATAAACACAGTACCAAATGCGGCCATTTTTTATCTCTCTTGTGTGGTCTATTTTTCTCCATTGTATGACAATCACGCATCAATTAACCATAGCTAAAGTAACGGATTTTTAATTAACAATAAGAAAAAACCACACGCACTGTATGTTTATTAATCACAACAGCAAAAAACCGGCATATGCGCTTACACATGCCGGTTTATGTTTTAGCTTTTAAGGCGCTTAATGCACCCTATCACTATTTAAATGAGTATCTAATAATTCGCTTTAACACCGAGCCGTATTGTTTAAAAAATCCGCCAGTGTGGTAATCAATCCCGTGCTTTTGCATAACTGCCTGTACCTGAGGTGCCACCTCTTGAT
Source organism: Pseudoalteromonas sp. ESRF-bin5 (assembly GCF_002632075.1). Classification (NCBI taxonomy): domain Bacteria; kingdom Pseudomonadati; phylum Pseudomonadota; class Gammaproteobacteria; order Alteromonadales; family Pseudoalteromonadaceae; genus Pseudoalteromonas; species Pseudoalteromonas sp. ESRF-bin5. Next base: position 24,147 of record NZ_NTLW01000198.1, read on the forward strand.
ATCGCGACGATGGCATATCAGGAAATAAGTGGTGCTCAATCTGGCAACTCAAATGGCCCGTTAAAATATGAAACCAGTTTGCCCCTTTAATATTAGACGAGCCTAATACTTGACGATAATACCACTGGCCTTGGGTTTCGTTTACGCAGTCTTGTTCTTTAAATGTTTCGGTTTCTTCGGTAAAGTGACCACAAAATATAATTGTCGACGTCCATAAGTTACGAAGCAAATTTGCTACTAAATTACCCGCTAACACCCACAAAAACAGTGGACCTGCAAGTAATGGGAAAATCACATAATCTTTAATTAACTGGCGAGCGCCTTTACTAAAAAAACGCTGCTTTAAAGTAGCATGCGATACGAGCCCTTCACGATTTTCTTTCTTTTTACCTATAAAAACACGCTCTGCTGCCAGTTCATGGTATGACACCCCCCACTGAAACAAGACACTTAAATTTATGTAAGTAAAAAACTGCCACACATTTTTAAAACGCCACTTAAAATCATCACTCAAACGTAACAACCCGTAGCCAAAATCACGGTCTTTACCAATAATGTTAGTGTAAGTGTGGTGCTCAAAATTGTGAACCCGATGCCAGCTTTGGCCATCGCAGGCTATGTCCCATTCGTATTGCTGAGAGTTAAGCTGTTTGTCGTTCATCCAATCGTATTGACCATGCATAACATTGTGGCCAATTTCCATATTATCGAGAATTTTAGCCAAAGCCAGTAACAAAACACCGGCAACCCAAAGTAAAGGCTGAATAAATCCAAGCATTAAGAGTATTCGCCCACTCCACTCACATAACCTTTGCTTTCGAACGACAGAGCGAATGTAGTCAGCATCTTTTTGTCCTACTTTAGCAAGCGTATTCATTTTTATAGTATCTAAATCGCTTGCAAGCTGATCAAAGTTTATGTTTTTCATAATTGTAACTCCAAATCACTTACAGGTTGGCTTATACAAAGTTGGATTAATTGCTCACCGTTGTCTGACATTTCACCTGTTTTTAAATTACGTACTATTCCCGACTTTTTAATACACTGGCACTGATGGCAAATGCCAATTCCGCAGCCACGCTTTACCGGTAATTTTTTAACTTCAAATTGGCTAAGAAGCACATCATTTCCTTCAACTATATGGGCTTGGCTGTTCACCTTTACAGTAAACTGATCTTCATTGTTTACTTTGGGTAACGCCAAACCAAATGCCTCTTGGTAATAATTAAGATCATGTTTTTGAGCAAACGCTTGTACCGTTTTCATAAACCCTAGCGGCCCACAGCAATATATATCTGGATTCTCCCAATGTTTAATATTGCTAGTAATGTCGCTCGACTGCTCACGAGTTAATAATAAAAATGAAAAATGACTAAATTGTGTGGCTAATTCACGCAACTCATCAACACACTGATGTTCGCCCGATTTTGCGTAATACACTAAATTTATTGCTTTGGTTGTTTGCGCTAAATAATCGTCAAGCATTGCTATCATCGGCGTTATACCAGATCCACCAGCTATTAATGTGGCGGGAGTATGTGTATTTTTAAATACAAACTCACCCGTTGCAGCAGATATGTTGCACCATGTTCCCGCTTTTGCTTTGTTCTTTAATAAACCGGTAAATCGTCCTTGTTCGCTTGTTTTAATTAACAAACGTATAAATCCCGTTTCGTTGAAATATTTAACGCTTGAAGCAACTGTAAAAACGCGCGTTAATAATCGTCCATTCATTTCAATGGTCAAACTAACATGCTGCCCTGCGGTATGTGCGGGCCATTGTTTGCTTGGTTTTAGCTGCAAACTCAAAAATTCACCATTCAATGAGTCTGAACTCATTAGTTGCGCTCTAAATTGCCCTGCACGCCAAGCAGGTTTAAACACTTGCATTATTGGCTCTATGTAGCCTGCAAACGTTTGATGGTGTAAAAACCACGTTGAAAATTGGTTTAATGCCTGCGTAAACATTGTAATAAAATCTCTATATTGGTTTATTGCTCAATGGTTTGCACGAACTGGGTGTTAGCACAAATCAGAACCCTAACTATTTGAGCATACAAGTGTACGCTCAAACTTCAGCGCACAAGTGTACGCTGAAAATTCAAGTTTTCAACCCTAATAAGTGTTTATTCCATTATTTTTGTTAAAAACTACGAACAAAAAACAAACTAAACTCAATTTATAAACGTATTTCAAAACTAAATAAAATATAGAAAATATACTTTACTGAGTGAGCTTACTATTTCTAATACTGTGTGAGTGATATATGCAACTAGCTAAAATTAAAGAATTTTCACTTATCGCAACGCTTAGCAAATTTTTACAGCTCGTGCTAACGTAAACCTAATTTGATTAATTTTGGAAAATAACATGCTCAATATAAAATCAAAAAAATATACACATTCTTTTAAGGGTGCCGTGCTAACAGCCGCTTTATTAACGCTCCCTTCAATGTCAGTAAATGCAGTTGATTTTAAAAAGCTGCCGAGTTTGCCACTTAATGTAAAAGCAGTAGACGTTGCAAAAGGTGTAAGTATTCCTTGGGCAATCGAAGCACTACCAAACGGTGATTTATTAATTACGGAGCGAAGTGGAAAACTATTTTTATTACGTAAAAACACCTCAACGCTTATTCAAGTAAAAGGATTGCCCGATATAGATGCTAACGGCCAAGGCGGTTTACTTGATTTAGCACTGCATACCGATAATAAAAATAGTCAATGGCTTTACCTTACTTATTCAAGCGCTGAAGGCAAAGGCAGTGGTAGTAACACTGCATTAATGCGCGCAAAATTAAGTGATGACCATACTCAGCTATTAGAGCCGCACGTTTTATACAAAGGTGAGCATAACAGTACAAAAGGTCAGCACTACGGCAGTCGTATTGTGTTTGATAAACAAGGTTATGTTTATTTTTCGATCGGGGATCGTGGTTCGCGCGACCTAAACCCGCAAGATCTTAGCCGTGATGGGGGCAAAATTTATCGTCTTCATTTAGATGGTCGTATTCCAACAGATAATCCCTTTGTAAAACAAACAGACGCTAAACACGCTGTTTGGTCTTACGGACATCGTAACCCGCAAGGTATGTGGTTTGACGCTGAAAATAATCGTCTTTGGGCACATGAGCATGGCCCCCGAGGCGGCGACGAACTTAATTTAATAAAATCAGGATTAAACTACGGATGGCCGGTAGTTAGCTATGGCGTAAATTATAGCGGCACGTCATTTACAGACCTGCAAACAAAAGACGGCATGCAATCGCCAACATCACAATGGACGCCATCTATAGCACCATCAGATATGCTATTCGTCACCAGCGACAAATACCCTAAATTAAAAGGTAAAGTGCTGTTATCGTCTATGAAGTTTTCGTTTTTAAGCGCACTTACGCTTGAAAACGATACACTAAAAAGCCAAGAAAAAATATTAGAGGGCATTGGCCGCGTAAGAAGTTTAGCGCAAGGGGATGATGGCTACATTTACTTAGGACTAGATGGCCAAGGTATTAAACGCTTAGAGCCTGAGCTATAAAACCGTTTAGTAAGCGCAGCATAGTAAATAATTCACTTACCTTATTTTAATTTAACAAGGTAAGTGCCTTACTACCAAAAGAACTTTTTAGCTATTTGTAGCGTATGGTAGTGCTATCACTTTTATAAAATTAAGCGAGTCCCATGTTTTCGATATTCAAATCAGACCCTACAAAAAAGTTACGTAAAGAGTACGACGCCAAATTAGAGCAAGGCATGCAAGCTCAGCGTAAAGGCGACATTAAAAGCTACGCCATGTTAAGCGAAGAAGCCGAAAAAATCTGGAGTGAAATAGAAGCGCTTGAGGCAAAAAAAACCAAGTGAATTCGTATTAAACGTGTTTGCCCGTTTCAAAAGCAGGTAGGCGCGTTTAGCAATTATTCATCACCTCCTTTTTACAGCTACCTCCCGCAAAAAACCTACCTTTATAATAGTCTTACACGAACAATTGTATTTAAAGTAGTTACTTATATTACCGTTGCCATTTTTTAGAGGTGGTAAAATGGTTTAAAAAAGCTTTTGCTTTTCATTTTAAATTTTTAATTACTGCATTTACTAAAGCGATGGCGTTTTTCCTCCTAAGTCAGAAAGTGAGGACACTTTCCCCTTTTCTGCCTGTTGTTAATTAACAGCCCGACTTAAAGTTTAATACTCGCAATGTGTTACAGGATTTGTTATTAATATTAAAAATAAATAAGAGGACATACATTGCTCATAAAAAGAGGAAAGTGTCCTCTGATAAAGTTGTTAGTTGCGATGGATCCATTACAGAAACTTGCTGAACGAAATAGAAAGCACGCTGAAATAAATAAAAAAGAGCGCAGGGAAAATCTAAAGCTTTATCCCATAGCATTGCTCTTTTATTTTCTCTATTTTGGTGGGTATTATTTTTACTTTTCCAATGAAGAGCAATTTCTTAGTTTCGAGTTTTGGAAATTAACCAAACAAGTTTGGCTTATTTCTATGGTTACAATTGGCGGGATTGGTTCTATATTTTTTAGTGCAAGTTTAGCTATTTTAATTTGGTTAAATATATTCGTAAAAGAGCTTGGTGCTAAAGTTAATTTATTTCGCTCTGGTATATTTTCGGTAATATCAATATCTATCAGTTATTCGTTTTTTCTTTTTGCTAAGTGGCTAAATATTTTCATTATTGAAAATAATAAAAATATTTATGAGTTTCTCAGCGTAGATTTTCCAGGTATGGTGTTCATGGTCGAAACAGGCTTGTATTACATAGTTGGTATTATCTCAATGATTTTCTTGATGTTGTTTTTCTTTATAATCTCTATACCGTTTAAAGCTAAAAAACATGCTCAAGAATTCGCAACTAACAACACGCCCTGAGGTGGACGACTAGTAAAATTTAGCTATTAATTGCAAATTTTAAAAGTGGTGAGCCTCTGCGTTTCAATGCTGCTAAATACGTCGATTCATCGTAGGGTGTATTCGTTTTCCAACACCTAAATACAATCCTTATCCATTTAAATGCCAGTGATCTAATAATGCTGTTATGCGGCTTACCCTTGGCTTTTTGT
>NZ_NTLW01000100.1:0-11561 GCF_002632075.1 Pseudoalteromonas sp. ESRF-bin5
TTTGACCAAGAGCTAAGTCGTATTTGTAAACCCAAACATACTCACAGCGATGTTGAGCATGCCTTGATTTACATTGACCTTGATCATTTTAAAATTATTAATGATAGCCAAGGTCATCATCAAGGCGACTTGGTGTTAAAAGATGTGGCTCAGCTGTTTAAAGACAACATTGAAAAAGAACACTTAGTATGTCGCATTGGTGGCGATGAATTTGCCGTCATTCTGAAAAATATGAACCTACTCGATGCGCATCTTATTGCAGAAGGTGTCTGTAGTGCCATAGAGCAGCATACCTTTAAGTCAAACGAGCAAAGCTACACAATAAGCTGCTCTATCGGCTTAACGCAAATTACAGCAAACAATAACGACCCTAATGAGTGTTTAAAACAAGCCGACATTGCTTTGTATATTGCAAAAAACTTAGGCCGTAACTTAGTACATTGCTATTCAAAAGAAGATGCGCACAACAATACACTTCAAACAGGTCTTGAGTGGGGACACGAAATCCGCCAAGCACTTCAACAGAATAATATTGAATTGCATTACCAGCCTATATGGGATTTTAAAGCAGAAAAAGTTGCTTACTTTGAGGCACTATTGCGCTTAAAGCATGAAGGCACTCTTATTTACCCTAATCAGTTTATTCCGTCTCTAGAAATGCTTAACGACACCTTTTTAATGGATCAGTGCGTAATTAGAAATGCAATTGCCAGTGTTGCAAAATACCCTCAACTTAGCCAAGTTGCTATTAATCTATCTGCACAATCATTCTTAGATGAACGGCTGCTACCACTCATTGAGTCGAACCTTGAAAAATACAATGTTCCCGCCACACGGATTATTTTTGAGATCACCGAATCCGCAAGCATAAATAACATACAAGCTACACGTAAGATGATTGATAAACTTAACTCTTTAGGGTGTCACTTCTCAATAGACGATTTTGGGACTGGCTTTAGTACCTTTAGTTACCTAAAACAGCTGCCTGCTCAACATGTGAAAATAGATGGCTCGTTTGTTCGCGACATGCTTAATGACCCAATAGACCTTGCTTTAGTAAAGGCTATTAACGATATCAGCCGCTCACTTAATAAATATTCTGTTGCGGAATACGTTGAAAATAGAGAATTATTTACTACTTTAAGAGACATTGGTGTCGACTATGGACAAGGCTACTTTATTGCTCGCCCCGTTCCTGTTGAAAAAATAAATGATGAGCTTGAAAAAATTTATCAAAATAAAAGTATTTACCAACAGTAGCCTAGGTTAAAACTAACAAATTCGAACAATTTAACGTCACTTTTTTCTTCCATTATTTTCTTTCTTGCCTATACTTTCTTTATCAGATAAAGAGGATATCATGTAATTTAAAGGATTACGCTGTATAAACATGACATCAACCCCCAGTCAATACATGGTTGATTACAAGTTACAAGGGTTTTAGGGAGGAAGGTATGGCGCAACTAGTTATATTATTACTGATAATTCACCTTATTATTGCGTACCAATGTTACAGGTATTCAAGTTTAAAAGGTTACCCCGTCAAAGTATTTACCGTATTAGGATGCGTGCCCTACTTTAATGTAGTGGTATGGATTTACTTACTTTTTTTACCTGAACTGGAGCCATTTGAAAGCCATGTTCAAAGTCAAAAGCAGCCATTGTAGGCTGCTTTAATTTTTTAATAGCGGTTAACTTTAATTGCTTGGCTCATTAAAGTTTAAACTACATTGGCGTTGTAAAAACACCTCAAGCTGCTGGCTAAACAATTTAAAATCGCGAATACGTCCTGTAGTTTTTCGCCAAAGAATACCAATATCTCTGTAAGCATCGCTTTGCGACGGTGTGGCGACCATCTGTTTATTTTCTAAAATACCGGCATTAATGGCCATTTGTGGTAAAAAGGTCACCCCGAGCTGGTGTTCAACCATACTGAGTAATGTATGTAAGCTGGCCGCTTCAAATGGGTTAATACAGCTTGAGCGGTTTAAATGGCACGCACTCAGCGCGTGACCCGTCATACAGTGCTCTCGCTCTAACAAAAACACACTGGCATCAGGTAATAGGTTAAAGTCTTCTACGCCCTTTGCAGGCATATAATCTTTATGGTGCACTAAGCTAAAATGATCTTTTGCTAAAATTTGGGTATGGAACTTGTCGGTTGCATACGGTAATGCCAGTAACGCTAAGTCAATGTGCCCATGCTCTAACTTATCCAGTAATTTGTCGCTGGTATCCTCAATTAGTACCAACTCTAATTCACAAAAAGTTTGCTGACAAAAGTGATACAAAGGCGCTGCAATAAAGCTTGCAATAGTAGGAATAACGCCAACGGTTAACTTACCACTAAGTGGCGTTAAAAAGCTTTTTGTAAGCTCTTTTAAACTAATAGTGTCGTTAATTATTTTTCGTGAACGCTCAACAACCTCTTCACCTATGCTTGTAAACATAAGGCTTCGGTTTTCACGCTCAATAAGTTGACAACCCAGCGTTTCTTCAAGATTTTGAATGGCACTGCTTAGTGTCGACTGGCCAATAAAACAGGCACTGGCTGCACGGCCAAAGTGCTGATGCTGATGAACAGCGAGTAAATACTGAAGCTGTTTAATACTTGGAAGATTGGTCATTTTTTCTTTCCACAAATAAAAAGACCCCAATACCTAGGGCATTGAGATCTTTTCAAGCTAAAAGTCTTTTAGTACTTTTTTGTTAAACCCCAAATGCGGTTCTCAGTACGTAGAAGATAACAATAGCAAGGGCAGCACCAACTGGCAACGTTATTACCCAAGAAACTACAATGTTTCTGATAACGCTCATGTTAAGTGCACCAATACCACGTGCCATACCTACACCTAGTACCGCACCCACTAAGGTTTGAGTAGTAGAGATTGGCATACCAGTTCCTGATGCAATAACAACAGTAGAAGCAGCGGCAAGTTCTGCAGCAAAACCACGGCTAGGCGTTAAATGTGTAATGCCTTCACCAATTGTTTTAATTACTTTTTTACCTAAAATGGCAAGACCTGCAACAATACCAAAGCCACCTAGTGGAAGAATCCACCATGCAATTGCTGCCTTCTTAGCAATTTCACCGTTGTTTTCAACAATATTTACAACAGCAGCTAGTGGACCAATTGCATTAGCAACATCGTTAGAACCGTGAGCAAATGCCATACAACAAGCGGTTAACACCATTAATACCGCAAACACTTTTTCTACGTTATTAAATTGCATTTGCTTATCAGCTTTAGGATCGATGTTTAAGCGAGAAATAGCAATTTTACCAATGATGGCAACAACCACTGCAACACCAATTGAAAGCGCATACCCTTCAACAGAACCTAGGTTAATACCAACGTGCTTTAAACCTTTTTTGATTGTAACTAAAGCCATGATAAAACCCGCTAAACCCATGTAGATTGGTACGTAGCGTTTAGCGTTCTTTAATGGTGCATCTGTATCAAATATAAGCTTTTGCGCGCTCATGAATATTAGATACGCAATAAAGCCGGATATAGCTGGTGTAATGATCCAGCTTCCTACAATGCCGCCTACTTTATTCCACTGGATTGCTTCTGTACCCACAGCAACTAGCGCAAAACCAATGATTGCACCAATAATAGAGTGAGTTGTTGATACTGGCCAACCTAAAAATGAAGCGATTAGTAGCCATGAACCCGCGGCAAATAGCGCGGCAATCATACCTAAAACCATCAGTTCAGGAATATTCGCAAACGGTGCAGCATCAATTATTCCTTTACGAATAGTTGATGTAACTTCACCACCGGCCAAATAAGCACCTGCAAACTCAAAAATCATAGCTATTAAAATAGCTTGTTTGATTGTTAATGCTTTTGAACCTACAGATGTACCCATGGCGTTCGCAACGTCGTTCGCGCCAATACCATAAGCCATGAAAAAACCAACAGCTGCGGCAATTAAAACTAATACCGTGCCGTAAGATGCAATGATATCCATTGTATAACCTTAATCTTTCGTGTTTGAACTGATTTTAAATTAACGAGCTAACATCAGCTCAAGACGTGATCCTACGCGCTCTGCAATATCTGCAAGCTCACCAACCCATTCAATAATGCTGTATAAAAACATTACATCTACAGGGTTAAGTTCACTTTCTACTTCACGTAGTTGGCGGCGTACTTTAATTTGCATGTCATCCGTGTCTTGTTCTATTGCATCCAATTCAACGAGCATTTTTTCTACTAAGGTCACTTCGCGACCTTTAAAACCTGTTTCTAATAGCTCTTCTAACTCGTTTATTGCTTTAGATGCTTGTTTTGTCGCATCCACACAACGAGTTAAGTAAGCCAAGAAATCAGCTTGCATTACTGCTGGTATGGTCATTTCACGACCGATTACGCGCCCAGCAATGTCTTTTGCTTTATTAGCAATTTTGTCTTGTTGGGTTACTAACTCGAGCAGATCCGTACGTTCTACCGGCATAAATAAACCGCGTGGTAACTGTAAACGTATGTCTCTTTTCATGTCATCGGCTTCACGCTCTAAATTACGAATAGTGATACGAAGCTCTTCTGCTTGTGTCCACTCTTCTTTAAAAACGTGATTAAAAAAAGGTATCAAAGCTTTACTAGCTTGATGAACTTTTTTGATGTGATCTTCCATTGGTTTGAAAGGAGATTTTGCAAAAACTCCTAAAAACGCGTTTGTAGGCATAACTGACCCTTTAATCAAATTACATGCGTGCAGCGTGCGATTTTACAGTATTCACAACAATTGTGAACGGTTTTTATTATTTAACTTATCGCTAAACGAACAAAGCGGCTTATAGCCGCTTTGTTAAAATGCGCTAATGAGCTTTAAAGCGATTTTTCAATATCTTCCTGTGATATATGGCGAATATCTTTACCATTTACAAAGTAGATAATGTACTCAGCAATATTTTGACAACGGTCGCCAATTCGCTCTAATGATCGCACTGACCAAACTAAATCCATGATTTTTGGAATAGAACGTGGATCTTCCATCATGTACGTCATAATTTGACGTGTTATGGCTTCATATTCACGATCAACTTTAGCATCTTCTTTGTGTACTTCAAATGCGCGTTGCACATCCATACGTGCAAACGCATCAAGTACATCGTGTAACATTTTTAAAACCTGACGACCCATATTTTCAATATTCACTAACAAATCTTGTTGATCTTTAGTGAAAGAATCGAGAGCCACTTTTGCAATACGCTCAGCTTCATCGCCAATACGCTCTAAATCAGCAATAGTTTTTGCAATCGCAATCACCAAACGTAAATCGCTGGCAGCGGGCTGACGACGCGCAATAATACGAGTACATTCTTCATCAATGCTCACTTCCATAGCATTAACTTTGTAGTCGTTTTTACGCACTTTTTCTGCAAGTTCTGCATCGTTTGTGCTTACCGCATCAAGCGCACTACTTAGTTGTTGCTCAACTAACCCACCCATGCTTAGTACATGGTTACGAACATTTTCAAGCTCTTGATTAAAGCGACCAGAAATATGCTTATTAATATTATGTTCCATAATTACCTTCTCTCTAAATCTTGTACAACACGATACTGTTAATTATTTAGCCGTAACGACCTGTAATATAATCTTCAGTCTTTTTCTTTGTTGGTGTTGTAAATAAGGTATTTGTATCTGAGTATTCAATCAGCTCACCCATGTACATAAAGGCTGTTTGGTCAGACACTCGCGCTGCTTGTTGCATGTTATGCGTAACAATAACAACGGTAAATTTATTCTTTAAATCGTTAATTAGTTCTTCAATAACTAGAGTAGAAATTGGATCAAGCGCTGACGTTGGTTCATCTAGTAGTAAAACCTCAGGCTCTATCGCAATAGAACGAGCAATAACTAAACGCTGTTGCTGACCGCCCGATAAACCAAACGCACTATCATGCAGTCTATCTTTTACTTCATCCCATAAAGCAGCGCCACGTAATGACTGCTCTACTACTTCGTCTAACTTACGCTTTTCTTTAATGCCCTGTAAGCGTAGACCATAGACTACATTTTCATAAATCGATTTTGGAAATGGGTTAGGACGCTGAAACACCATCCCAACGTTACGGCGAAGCGCCGCAACATCTACATTTTTATCGTAAATATTTTGTCCATGAAGAAGTATTTCACCTTCAATTCGACAAATATCAACCAAATCATTCATTCGGTTAATACAGCGTAATAGCGTTGATTTACCACAACCTGATGGGCCGATAAACGCCGTTACTTGGCCTTTTGGAATATTCATATTCACTTTACTAAGCGCTTGTTTATCACCGTAGTAAAGATCGAGATCTTTAATCTCTAACGCTTTTTGCTCGTCTGTTAAATTGTCTAAATCTAACTTCATGCCCAAATTGGCTTGGTTTACTTTTGGAGCGACTGTAATCATGTTTGTTACCTATTAAATCTTTACTAATTAGTGTTCAAGCGATCTGAATTTTTCACGTAAATGGTTACGTATACCAATGGCCGTTATGTTGAGTGTGATAATAACCGACACAAGTAAAAATGCCGTTGCATATACTAGCGGGCGTGCCGCTTCAACATTCGGGCTCTGGAAGCCAACATCGTAAATATGAAAGCCTAAGTGCATGAACTTTCTGTCTAAGTGAAAATACGGAAAGTTGCCGTCTAATGGTAACGTCGGTGCCATTTTAACAACACCTACCAACATCAGGGGCGCAACTTCGCCTGCTGCACGTGCAACAGCCAGTATTAACCCCGTCATAATTGCAGGGCTTGCCATTGGAATTACAATACGCCATAGGGTTTCAACTTTAGTTGCACCCAATGCTAATGAACCGTCACGTACAGTGCTTGGAATACGTGATAAACCCTCTTCCGTAGATACAATAACAACGGGTAAAGTTAGTATTGCCAATGTTAGTGCAGACCACATTACACCTGGCGTACCAAATACTGGTGTTGGTGAAGACTCTGGGTAAAATAATTGGTCAATACTGCCACCAAGCATATATACAAAAAAGCCTAAGCCGAATACACCATAAACAATAGAAGGGACACCCGCTAAGTTAATTACCGCGATACGAATCATTTTAGTGACCGCATTTTTAGCCGCGTATTCGTGCAAGTAAATAGCAGCAACAACACCAAACGGCGTTACTATCACAGCCATCAACATAACCATAAATACAGTACCAAATATAGCAGGGAATACACCGCCTTCTGTATTTGCTTCGCGAGGATCGTCAGATACAAACTTGCCTAGTTGACCAAAGTAATGGCCTAACTTTGCAAAGAAGCCCATGTCGTTCGGAAACCACACATCAAGTACTTGATACATAGGGATCGTGACTATTTCGCCGCGCATATCTTTTACCGTAACATGGTCACGTTTTGCCTGTTTACGCAGTGCAAATAACTCTTTTTCAAGTTCGCCGTATTCTGCACGTAATTCGGCACGCGTTTTTGCAAGCTCTGCAACACGTTCATCTGTTAACTGGTTATCAAGTAAGTAGCTTTTCTCTTTTAAGCGTAAGCGCTCAAGTTCATAGTTGATATGACCTATATCGCCATTTTGTAAATCCAGTGCTTCATCATTTAAATCTACAGCACGCTCAACAAGGTCATATAAAGCCTCTACTTTATCGCCCTCTACTGGCTTGCCGTCTTTAAATACACCTTCTACATACCCGTAAAAATTACCATTTTTACTACGTTCAAATACTGCAAGCGTAGCGGGTGTAGACTTTGCTTTTATGTCGGTTTCAAGTATCCAACGAAAATCTAGAGCTACGTATTCACGGTTACCTGTTTTTATAAGTAAACGTTCAAATTCTTCTTTATCAAATGCTGAAACATCAACACCTGTCGCTGCCAAACGTTCTTTTGGTACGAGTTCACGGTCGTAAACTTCACCAATAACGGTTTGCTTGGCAATCGAGCCTTCAAGCTCAAACTGTACAACTTGAGAAGGCCAGAAAAAACTCAATCCCTTCCAGGCTATCATCGCTAATATACCTAAAACCGAAATTAAGCTGATGCTCACTGCACCGCCGGTCATCCAAATCCAAGGAGAACCAGACTTAAACCACTGCTTTACCATGTCGTGTCTCTCCACTTACATTGAGCTGTATTTTTCACGTAACTGCTGACGAACAAACTCAGCTAACGTGTTAAATACAAAGGTGAATATGAATAGTACAAAGGCGGCTAAAAACAATATTCTGTAATGCGAGCTACCTACTTCTGATTCAGGCATTTCTACCGCAATATTAGCTGCCAGCGTTCTCATGCCTTGGAAAATACTCCAGTCCATAATCGGTGTGTTACCTGTTGCCATGAGTACAATCATGGTTTCGCCCACGGCACGGCCTAGGCCCATCATTACCGCAGAGAATATACCTGGGCTTGCAGTTAATAGCACAACACGTACGAGTGTTTGCCATTGAGTAGCCCCTAGTGCTAATGAACCATTTGATAAGTGCTTAGGTACACTAAATACGGCGTCTTCTGCAATAGAGAAAATAGTTGGAACCACTGCAAAACCCATTGCTATACCGACTACCAATGAATTACGTTGGTCGAATGTCATGCCCAACTCGTTTGTTAGATACTGGCGTACATTACCGTCAAACATCCACAGCTCTACTGTTTCGCTCATTGCGAACGAGAACCAACCAACAACTAATACAACAGGAATCAAAATAATTGAATGAGACCCTTCAGGTATTTTATGGCGAATACTTGCTGGTAACTTCGTCCACGCAAGTGCTGAACCTAAAATACCAATAGGTAATAAAATGAGTAAGCCAACAATTGCAGGTAAGTGCTCTTCAATTAAAGGCGCTAACCAAAGGCCCGCTAAAAAGCCTAAAATAACCGTAGGAAGTGCTTCCATTATTTCAACGGTTGGCTTTACAACCTTACGTAATCCACTCGACATAAAGTACGCAGTGTAAATTGCCGACGAAATCGCAATTGGTACTGCAAATAACATAGCGTAAAAAGCCGCTTTAATTGTACCGAACGAAATAGGCACTAGCGAAAATTTAGATTCAAAGTCATCACTTGCAGATGTTGACTGCCAAATGTATGCAGGCTCTGGGTAACCTTCGTACCACACTTCTTGCCATAACGCAGACCATGTTACTTCAGGGTGTTCGTTGTGAACCTCTAATACCGTTAATTTGCCATCCGCTAAAATTAACGCAGCATTTGAACGTGGAGCAATTGCAAAGTGTTTAATTTCGCCTTCACTTACTTTACCCTGCCACAACTTAGCTTCGCTTGTTGTGTAGTAAACACCAAGCTCACCGTTGCTGCTGGTAGTAAAGAAAGTACGACGATAAAATTCTGTAAAAATATTTAATTTGCTTTGTTTGGTTGTTTCAAACGCACGAATTTTTTGGAACTGACGACCAGCGTCTGTGTTTACTTCAAACCACTGCGATACTTCACCGTTATCGTTAGCAAGCATTAATGAATTTGCACCCGCAAGTAACTGAGCAGACACTATATTAGCGTTTTCTTCATTAGCCGATAATAACTGGATTTGCTCTACTTCACTCGGATAGCGCGTATCATAAACGTAAATTTGATTAGCTGAACGAATAAACGTACGTGTTGTATCTGGCGAAATTAAAAGCTCATCTACACGACCTTCAATATCAAGCTCTGTTCGCTCAACAACCCACTCTACTTCACCTGTAAACATGTTTTCTTCAGCAACAAAGCTGCTAAACAAAACGCGCTTATCTGCGGTTAATGCAACAACCGCCGTTTTATCTTCATAGTGAGTAAACGCAAAACGCTTGATAGCAGCGCCTTGAGCATCAACTTCTAACGCCATTTCACCAAGCGGGTAATCAACGCGTGGCGTTAATTTGCGTTCGTTATTTGGAAAGGTAACTAAAAATTTAGGTACAACCACCATTACAGTGCCGTTTTCTAAACCATAGGCGTATTGGCCCTGAAACGGTGCACTCGTTGCAAAGCTTGTTACTTCGCTTGGAAGAGCAACATTAAGCGTCTTGAGTTTTTTACCAAAACTTGCTTTTTCTACATTGTAAAAGTCAACTTGGCCTTGTTGGCTTAGTAAATAAGCAACTTCGGTTTGCTCTTCAACACCTAAGCCAACTATTTGATCTGCGTTACTTACTGTGAAGCTGTCACGCTTTTCAACTTTAGCTGACTCAAAAATTGGCTGTACTACATAAAGAAGGTAGAAAAATATTAACAACAGCGCTATTAATACCATTACTCCACCGGCGGTTATGCCAAATTTGGCAAACCTGTCTTTAAATAGACGGCTTCGATCCGTATTAAAAGACGGTTTATTCGGATTGGAAGTCATCAAAACACCTTTAAATCTTAACGTTCTATAAATTATATTTCATCAAGATGACAGTAATGTTACAACGGTCATAATAAGCACTCTAATTAAAGGTATATCTAAGGTGGCATAAGTTATTGTATTAATTAAGCGTTAGATTAGTCATTTATAAGGGAACTAAATAACAAAAATAATTGGACAAAGCATTTAACGAGGTTAATACTCAAATGGTAAATTAAGGGATGCGCTTACCTTTCTATCATTCACGTTAAATTAATTATTAACATAATAAAATCATTAACCTATAAAAGCGCGTCAGCATCAAAACATATTTTATTTAATGCCTACGCATTTACATTCTTCGGGCTTAAAAAGAGGCACAATTTATGAAACAGTTGGTAATAACTATTTTAGGAAAGGATCGTCCAGGCTTAGTAGAAGATATTTCATCGGTAGTTTTAAAAAATCACGGCAACTGGTTATGTAGTAACCTTAGCCATCTATTAGGTCATTTTGCAGGGATTATTCAGTTAGAAGTTGCTGAAGAGCATTTTCAGGAACTGCAAAACGCGCTTACCGCTTTACCAAAACTTGAAGTGCGTATTGAAGCTGGCAATACTGAAATTGAACCTTCACCACGTGAACAAATCAATTTAGTGATCACAGGAAACGATCGCCCTGGTATTGTCCAAGAGCTCGCGAGCGTAATACGACATAAAGGAGCAAGTATTACTCATTTAAATTCTAGACAACAAAGCGCACCTAATTGGGGAGTCCCTATTTTTAGCGCTGTTGCAACCGTTACCTTACCTAACGGAATGGATAAAGACGAAGTAATTGATGCGCTTGAGTCAATAACCAGCGACTTAATAGTAGACACAGAAGAAGCATAATTTTTTATTGCGTGTCATACAAGTGACACGCATGTCATTTTAATGTCATTAAATTGTTCTATATTTAACTCAGCGTTAGATAATGGAATATAATATGAATGCCCACATAGAACATACTCAAACCGTTGAATACTTTGCTAAAGAGCTTAGTTGGCTGTCATTCAACGAGCGCGTTCTACAAGAGGCTAAAGACAAAAATAATCCAATAATTGAACGCATGCGGTTTTTGGGGATTTTTTCTAATAACCTTGATGAATTTTTTAGGGTACGTGTTGCCGACGTTAAACGCCGTATTTTATTAAACAAACTTCCCGATGCTAATTTTGAAGAAGACGAAGCTTTATTAAG
>NZ_NTLW01000314.1:0-7262 GCF_002632075.1 Pseudoalteromonas sp. ESRF-bin5
CTCGTTATAACTAAATGAAATAGGGACATAATGATTTAGTATTTTAAATTTATTAACACATAATTTACCTTTGTACCTGCATTGTGACAATCCATCACGATATAACTAATAAAAAAATCTAGGGAAAATTATGACAACAAGTAAAACATTTAATAAGTGTGCAATAGCACTTACCATTAGTACGCTTTTTGCTACTGCATCAAGCATGGCTAACCCAGCACAAGCAATTGGCCCTTCAGTGGCTGATACAACAGCTAAACTTCAAAATCAAAGTGGCTTTGAAACGCAATTCATCATTAAATATAAAAATAACAACGTTGATGCACTGAGTTACTCTACTGCAGATGAAAGCCCTGTAAACATGAAAGCACGTGCAAAAAACTTTGTTAAAAACTTTGCCTCTAAAAAAGGAAAAGTTAAAGCAAAGTACATTCGCGCAATGGCACTAAATAACCACCATGTTATGCGAGCAGATAAAAAACTTAGCGCAGCAGAAGCACAAGAGTTTATGCAAGAAATGGTTGATTCAGGCAACGTTGAGTACATTGAAGTTGACCAAATGTTAAAACCTTTTGCGACACCTAACGATCCGCGCTATGGCGACCAGTGGCACTACTATGAGCAAGCTGGCGGTTTGAACTTACCAACAGCTTGGGACACCGCAACAGGTAGTGGTGTAGTAGTGGCTGTTCTTGATACAGGTTACCGCCCTCATGCCGATTTAAATGCTAATATTTTGCCAGGTTACGATATGATTTCTAACCTATCAGTTGCTAACGATGGCGGCGGCCGTGATAGCGATGCACGTGATCCGGGCGATGCAGTAGCAGCCGGCGAATGTGGTAATAATGGTGCGCAAGGGTCTAGCTGGCATGGTACGCACGTTGCGGGTACTGTTGCAGCCGTTACAAATAATGGTGAAGGCGTTGCCGGTGTTGCTTATGACGCAAAAGTAGTTCCAGTACGTGTACTTGGTAAATGTGGTGGTTTAACGTCTGATATTGCCGACGGCATTATTTGGGCATCTGGCGGTAACGTATCGGGCATCCCTGGAAACCCTAACCCAGCTGATGTTATTAACATGAGCTTAGGCGGAAGTGGCTCTTGTAGTTCTACAACACAAAATGCAATCAATACAGCTCGCAACAATGGCGCTGTTGTAGTTATTGCAGCAGGTAACGATAACGATAACTCAGCAAACTACAACCCAGGTAACTGTAACGGTGTTGTTAATGTAGCATCAGTTGGTCGAAATGGTGGCCGTGCTTATTACTCAAACTACGGTAGTAACATTGATGTTGCTGCACCCGGTGGTGCACAAAGCTTTGCTAACGATTCTGAAGGTGTTCTGTCTACGTATAACTCGGGATCTTCTTCTCCATCAACCGATAGCTATTCATTCTCTCAAGGTACATCTATGGCCGCTCCGCACGTAGCGGGTGTAGCTGCACTTATCAAGCAAGCAAAACCAAATGCTACGCCTGATGAAATTGAGAGTATTTTAAAATCGTCTACTCGCTCATTCCCTGCAACATGTAACAACTGTGGTACAGGTATTGTTGATGCAGCAGCTGCTGTTGCCGCAGCAAGTGGCGGTACAACACCACCTACAACAGGTGATAATGAACTTGTTGATGGCGAAGCTAAAACAGGCTTAAGCGGTGGTGCTAACGCACAAGATTTTTACACCATGACCGTACCAAGCGGAGCAACCAATGTGACGTTTACAATGAGCGGTGGTACAGGTGATGCCGATCTATACGTTCGTGCTGGCAGCCAACCAACTACATCAAGCTACGACTGTCGTCCGTACAAAGGCGGCAACAGCGAAGAATGTTCTATCGATAATCCAACGGCAGGTACGTACCATGTAATGCTTCGTGGTTACTCTGCTTACTCTGGTGTGAGTTTGGTAGGTAATATCACAGGTGCATCTTCTGGTGGCGGTTCAGGCACACCTGAAGCTGGTGGTGGTACTGTTAGTGACGTAAGTGCCAGTGCTGGTCAGTGGAAACACTACACACTAGATGTCCCTGCAGGTATGTCTACATTTACTGTAACTACTTCTGGTGGTACAGGTGATGCTGATTTATTTGTGAAGTTTGGTAGTCAGCCAACATCGTCTAGCTACGATTGTCGTCCATATAAAAATGGTAATGCTGAAACATGTACCTTTAATAATCCACAAGCCGGTACATGGCATTTAAGTGTAAATGCTTACAGAACCTTCTCTGGTTTAACTATTAGCGGACAATACCAACCATAATAGTAATTTCATAATCTTTGGGATAGCAAAGGCCAAACTGACTGTTTGGCCTTTTTTTGTGAGTAAGGTAATTTTTAGTCTAATGAGGCTTAATGCTAACGAGCTATTTTAGACAACTAAGCCTCGTCAATCACTAGAGGAAGCTTTGTTATATACCTGTTTTATATAAAGATTAAACATACAATATCGGTTTTATTCCCTAAAACTGGTTAAGTATAGTTGCTAATGAATATACGTATTAGTTCAAATATATTACTAACTTATCACCAGAAAACAAAAAACCCAGCCTAAGCTGGGTTTTTAAATTCTAAAAAACTAAAATTACTTGATTTTAGCTTCTTTGAAAATCACGTGTTTACGAGCCTTAGGATCGAACTTTTTGATTTCCATCTTTTCAGGCATGTTACGTTTGTTTTTGTCAGTAGTGTAGAAAAAACCAGTACCGGCAGTTGAAACTAAACGGATTTTATCGCGCATGATTCAGTTCCTTAAACTTTTTCGCCGCGAGCACGGATTTCTGTAAGAACCGCGTCGATGCCTTTTTTATCGATAATACGCATACCTTTAGTAGTAGTGCGTAATGTTACAAAACGTTTTTCACTTTCAACCCAAAAACGGTGTGTTTGTAGGTTAGGTAGGAAACGACGTCTAGTCGCGTTTCTCGCGTGTGAACGGTGGTTACCAACCGCTGGACGCTTACCTGTAACTTGACATACTTTAGACATGTCTATATATCTCCAATAACTTCGCTCGAGCTTAATTTAATCTAAGGCCGTGTATTTCTGCCCTAGATAAATCGAAGGGCGCTCTTTATACAGCTTTTACAGGCAAAGATCAAATACTGATCTATCCAACCAGCTCATATGTAAATTTGATAGCGGCCAATTATAAAGATCGAATGCCCTTAGGGAAAGTAAAAACTGCATTTAAATTAAACTAATTTACTAAAATGTATTAAACCGCTCATTTTTAGCACATTTCTATATTAAAGAGAGTCAAATAAGGCCACGCTCGGCAAACGAAACACACGTTTCACCTCCCACAATGATATGGTCAAGCACATTTATGTCTACTAATTGCAGTGCTTGCTGCAATTTATTGGTAATAAGCTTATCTGCTTGGCTTGGTTCAGCAATCCCACTTGGATGGTTATGAGCAAAGATAACAGCCGCTGCATTATTTTTAAGTGCCGCTTTAACAACCTCCCGCGGATACACACTTGCGGCATTTATTGTGCCGTAAAAAAGAATCTCATCTTTTACTAAGCGGTTTTGACTATCAAGATAAAGCACCATAAATACCTCTTGCTGTAGACCCCGCATTTGAATGGTAAGGTAATCGTATACTGAATTAGGGGAGTTAAACACGGCATCTCGTTGGCAGCGCTCCTGCATATAACGCTGACTTAATTCAAGTACCGCTTGTAATTGAACATACTTCGCCGTTCCCAATCCTTTTTGCGAACAAAATTCGTCCATGCTGGCATTAAACAAGTTATGTAATGTTTTATTTTCGTTCAGTAAGTGCTGAGCCAATTCTATTACGTTCATCCCCGGCAACCCGGTACGTAAAAATATGGCAAGGAGCTCTGCATCACTTAGCGCTTTAGCGCCTTTTTCGATAAGCTTTTCACGTGGGCGTTGAGCATTGGGCAGTGAAGTTAGTTGCATTTTTTCATCCTTGAATAACTCATGTGTCTTATAAATGTAATGCAAAATAAAAATTTAGCTTGTAATTTTAAATTAAAAGCTTAGCTGAACGAGTAAAGATTTGTTATTTTAGGCGCCATATTTAATAAGATTGACAGACAACCATGATGACGTTAACAAACAAAAAAATTGTACTGGGTATTAGCGGTGGAATTGCAGCCTATAAATGCGCTGAGCTCGTAAGACGATTAAAAGAGCATGGTTGTGAAGTAAAAGTTGTCATGACTGAGTCAGCCAAGCATTTTATTACGCCACTCACAATGCAAGCCGTTAGCGGCGAGATAGTATCGGATTCATTGCTCGACCCTGCCGCTGAAGCCGCGATGGGACACATTGAGTTTGCCAAGTGGGCTGATCTTATTTTAGTCGCTCCTGCAACATGTAATATTATTGCCAAAATGGCGACCGGCATTGCAGACGACTTACTGACGACTTTACTACTTGCGACTCCTGCAAAAGTTGCGGTAGCCCCAGCTATGAACCAGCAAATGTATGCACATGCTGCAACGCAAGCAAACCTAGCCACTTTAAAAGCGCGTAACGTTCTTATTTGGGGCCCGGGCAAAGGAGAACAAGCGTGTGGAGATGTCGGCTCAGGACGTATGCTTGAACCACATGAGCTTGTAGCGTTATGTGTTGAAAACCAACCTCCTCAAATTTTAGCTGGTAAAACAATTACTATCACCGCAGGCCCAACCCGTGAGCCGCTTGACCCTGTTAGGTTTATATCAAACCATAGCTCTGGAAAAATGGGTTACGCACTTGCAGAAGCCGCGTTGTTACTCGGTGCTAACGTTAATTTAATTTCTGGCCCTGTAACTATCAAAGCCCCTATTGGTGCAAATCTAATAAATATAGAAAGCGCAGAGCAACTATTAAATGAAGCACTAGTATATGCACCGCAGTCGGATGCGTTTATTGGCTGCGCAGCTGTTGCCGATTACAGAGCTGGCGAAGTAGCAACTCAAAAAATGAAAAAGCAAGGCGACGAGCTAACACTAACGTTAGTTAAAAACCCAGATGTCATTGCAGCGGTTGCTAATATAGAAAAAAACCGCCCTTACACTGTGGGTTTTGCCGCTGAAACGCAAAACGTTGAGAGTTATGCTAAAGGTAAATTAGTTAATAAAAACCTAGATATGATATGCGCAAACGATGTATCGCAAAGTGGTTTAGGGTTTAATTCTGATCAAAACGCGTTGACTCTGTATTGGCAAAATAAACAGTTAGAATTGCCCGTTAGCAGTAAAAGTACAATTGCTTTAAAAGTGATCGAACAGCTGGCTAAACATCTATAAAAGGCTGGAAACAAACTGAATAAAACATTAACATATGCTTTTCATTTGAACAAAAAATGATTAACCCCAGCCAAGAATAACTAATAAAAAAGGAATGTTCATGCCTGCGACAAAAAGAAGTAATCGCAAAGAGCAAATACTGCAAGCACTCGCACAAATGTTAGAAACAAGCCCTGGTCAACGAATCACCACAGCTAAACTAGCTGCTGAGGTTGGTGTATCTGAAGCGGCCCTGTATCGTCACTTTCCTAGCAAAGCGCGTATGTTTGAAGGCTTAATCGAGTTTATTGAAGACACTCTTTTATCGCGCATCAACCTTATTTTAGAAAACGAAAAAGAAAGCCAAACCCGTGTTTATAATATTTTACTTTTACTTTTAACATTTGCCGAAAAAAACCCTGGTATTACCCGTATTTTAACCGGTGATGCGCTGCAAGGTGAACAAGAGCGCTTACGTGAACGCGTTCAAAGCTTTTTTGAAAAATTAGAAACCCAACTTAAACAAGTACTTAGAGAACGCAAGCTTCGTGAAGGAAAAAACTTCCAAAGCGATGAGCTTACACTGGCTAACTTTTTACTTGCCTATGTTGAAGGAAAAATGAATCAATTTGTGCGCAGTGACTTTAAAACTAAGCCAAGCGTCCAATTTGAAAAACAATGGCCTGAATTGCAAAAAATTTGGCTCTAACATAATTATACCCGCTGAATTAATTTTTAAATAAAACGACCAAATGGTCGTTTTATCGTTTATACCTGTTACTTATCGCCACCACCTGCCTTCTATCCTATCTGGTCGAAATATTAGTCAAACTCGTTACAATAAAATAATGTTAAAAAACGAGATTCAATAATGAAAACAAAGCTCACCCTACTAAGTAGCGCACTTATTACTGGCTTAGTCAGCACCGCGCCTAATGCAAAAGAGGCATTAGAATTCACAGATGTATTTAACTTTAAATCAGCCAAAGGCACACAACTATCTGAAGATGGACGTATTTTATCTTTAAGTGCCACGCCATACCGCGGCAATGCTGCAGGTCAGGTTTACTCTTTAACCTCAAATAGTTTAATCAGCGAAGTGGACCGCGGCACCAAGCCGTTTATAAACAAAGCAGCCAACTGGACTGCATTTACACAAGTACCCACATTACTCGAAAAAGAAACCACCAAGAAAAAAAACACGCTTAAAAAAAACTTAGTGCTAGTGAATACTGAAACAGGTGAGCAAAAAAGTTTTGAGAATGTAGAAGACTACGTATTATCAAACGACGGGGTATGGCTTGCGTATCGCTTAGATAAAAAAGCAGATAAAACTGATAATGTAGAAAAAAATACCAAAAATGAGAGTAAAGAGGAAGACAGCAGCGCCATTTCACCTGACAAAAAAGACAAGGTTTACTCGCTCGTTATTGTTAATTTAAAAAACCAACAAAGTGAAACTATTGATAACGTTTTTAGTTACAGTATAAGTGCTACCAATGATCAGCTTTTACTAAGCCAAAGTTACCCTGATGGTAACGACAACCAAATAAAGCTAATCACACTAACATCTTTTAAAAGTGAAGTGCTAATTGATGAACCCGGTGTTATTGCTAATAAAATAGCATGGCACCCAATCGAAGCAACCGTAGCATTTACATTGGGTAATTATGTAAACGAAGATACCCGCCGTCGAAACCACTCACTACAATTATGGAAAAACGAAACACTTTCAACTATTGAATCTACAAACAAAGAGTGGACTATAGGCAAAACCGCAAAACTAAGCTGGTCAGAAAACGGCGAACGCTTATACTTTGAAAACCGACCAAAACTTGCAGCGAAAGTAAAAGCCAAAGAATTCGTAGATGAAACCTCACTCTATGACATTGCCACTATTCGCGAGCAAAAAGGCTTGGATGTTTGGCATAATAAAGACCCAGAAATAAAACCACGAGAAAAACAGCAATGGAACGCGGTTAATAAGCACCGTCACTACGAAGCCGTATA